>WTBX01000151.1 GCA_013138855.1 Methylococcaceae bacterium | reverse complement strand
GCTTGTAACCATGCTTTTTCTTCTGAGCTTAGATTTAGACTTTGTTGTTCAGTAGACAGATAAATAAATCCTTTTAAATTATCTAATGATTTCACTAAACCCAATTGCTGATACGTTTGTGCAATACGCAGAAAACGCTTACTGCTAGTATTACCTAAAGGGATGCTATCAGGCACAATCATTTTGATCGTTTCATTGGCTTCAAAACGTAAGTGTTGTTTTGAAAGGCGTTTATCAGCATTATATTTTTTCAGAATTAGATTAATGATTTCATCTGAATGCTTTAAAGCATAATCCCAACCTTTTAGCGTCGCGCGTAAAAACCGCCGTACTCTTTCTGGGTGCTGACGAATTTCTGCTTCGGTGGTAAATAGGTTATCGCCTAAAAAATCAATGCCATAATTACGCGGGTCAATGATGTTAATTTCAATATTTTTTTGCCGAAAGGAATAAGGTTGGTTTGTAAGATAATCCGAAAACGCATCCACTTTGCCATTGATTAAGTCATTTATGTTGAAAGTATGATTAATATGCGTAAATTCCTCACTAGAAATACCCGCCTCATATAACATAGCGCGTAACGATGCTGAACCATATAAATTATCCATGACCCGCTTGCCTTTAAACTGATAAGGCGTGGTTATACCTGAACTTTTTAGAGTGAAATAAACAATGGGATTATGTTGAAAAATGGATGCAAGAAGCACTACGGGCTTACCCTTCAACCTATCTTGTAATAAGCCCGTATCAGCAATGCCATATTCTGATTTGCCGTTAAGAACCTGTTCGATATTATTAACTCGCGGGATACGCGGTTTAAGTTCAACCTCCAAACCTTCATCGGCATAAAAACCTTTTTCTTTCGCTGCGTAATAACCTGCAAATTGAAAAGCATGTAACCATTTTAGCTGTATAGAAACTTTTTCGGTGGGGATAATAGTTCGCTTAGGCTCTGCCAATATGGGCAAAGAATAGCTGATAAAGATTAATAAAATTATGTACTGACAAAAAATGATTGGCTTATATTTAAGGCTCGATTGAAATGGGTACATAATAAGGAGATTAATTTTTACTGTTAGGATAACTTTAACAGAATAAATGAGCTGTTAATATGCTGTGGCTTATTTTTTAATATTTAAAGCCTATACTCGAACTACGGCTACCACTTTAAGGTAGGAGAGTTGTACTTAGGAATGAAGATTAAATAATATCCGAAACTTAAAATATATTTTCACCATGAAGCACATGAAGATGAAATCTTTAAAACTTCATGCCCTTCATGGTTTATAAGTTGACTGATATAGTTTCGTAAGTTATTAAAATCGCATTCCTTAGACCGCCGAGGTTTTCAAAACCTCGGCGGTCTCGCTCCTATTTTTTATCCCGCCTTAAGTTGGTAGCCTGAATTACGGACATAAAAAAACCTCAGCGATTTTAAAAATCACTGAGGTTTTTATGGCTGAAAGAAAAGCAAACTGTTGTTGCCAATCTAACTATTCATTTTACTCGTAACGTTTGAATACAAGCGAGCCATTTGTTCCACCAAAGCCAAAAGAGTTAGAAATCGCGGTTTCTATTTTCATTTCTCTAGCGGTGTTAGGTACAAAATCTAAATCGCACTCTGGGTCTTGATTTTCAAGATTAATCGTAGGCGGTGCAATTTGATTTTGAATACTTAAAGCCGTTAATACGGCTTCAATACCCCCCGCTGCGCCTAATAAATGTCCAATCATAGACTTAGTAGAACTAACGGCGGTTTTATAAGCATGATCGCCTAAAGCCGCTTTCATGGCTTGAGTTTCACCCACATCACCCGCAGGTGTTGAGGTTCCATGTGCGTTGATATAGTCAATCTCTTCTGGATTGACACCCGCATCACGCATGGCATTACGCATACAACGTGCCGCGCCTTCACCACCGACTGATGGAGTCGTCATGTGATACGCATCACCGCTCATGCCATAACCAACGAGTTCAGCATAAATTTTTGCACCGCGTGCTTTAGCGTGTTCTAGTTCTTCTAAAACTACGACACCAGAACCATCACTTAAGACAAAGCCATCACGGTCTTTATCCCAAGGACGACTGGCAGCTTGAGGATCATCATTACGACGAGATAAAGCTTTCGCTGAGGCAAAGCCACCCATTGCAGTTGGGGAGGTTGTACAACGCTCCGCGCCCCCTGCAACCATGACATCTGCATCACCGTATTTAATTAATCGTGCGGCATCACCGATATTGTGAGTGCCTGTAGAGCAAGCTGTGACGATTGCAAAATTAGGCCCTTTTAAGCCATATTTAATCGACAGGTTGCCAGAAATCATATTAATAATGTTACCTGGAACAAAAAACGGCGAAATTCGTCTAGGGCCTTTTTTGTCGTAAGTTTCGTAACATTCTTCAATCCCTGTAATTCCACCAATACCTGCGCCAATGGCAACACCAATACGCTCGGCATTTTCTTCGGTGACTTCTATCCCTGAGTCGTCAATGGCCTGACAGCCTGCGGCAATGCCGTAATGAATGAAACCATCCATACGTTTAGCATCTTTTGCAGGAATATATTCACTAATATCAAAATTTCTGATTACGCCACCAAAAGTGGTCGCGAAAGGCGATATATCAAAAGAATCAATCGGGCTAATGCCACTTTTACCATTGATAATGCCATCCCATGTTTCAGAGACAGTATTGGCCAAAGGCGTGATCGCGCCTAATCCAGTTATTACAACTCGACGTGTACTCAAAGCATTTACCTTAAGAAAACAAGAAAGGAAAGAAAGGGAGGGAAACTAGCGGGTGTTAGACCACCCACCAGTTTTAAATAGAAGCCGCTTATGATAAGTTTTTTTCTATATAACTAATTGCAAGCTGAACGGTAGTGATTTTTTCAGCTTCTTCATCTGGAATTTCGCATTCAAATTCTTCTTCAAGAGCCATGACAAGTTCAACGGTATCTAAAGAATCAGCACCAAGATCATCAACGAAAGAAGCATCATTTGCGATATCTTCTTTAACACCTAATTGTTCTGCGACAATCTTTTTTACTTGCTCTTCAACATTACTCATTTTATTTTCCTCAAACGCGATAAGTGACGGTTTGCGTCTACTTACTACAGTTTTATAGTTAGTCTTAAGTTAGAAATTCCGCCATGTCTACCCAGACGGCGGAGAAATTATACTTGATATTGCAACAAAGTCACAACATTAAGCCATAAACATACCACCGTTTACATGGAGTGTTTCACCAGTGATATAGGCTGCACCGTCAGAGGCTAAAAAAGACACTGCGTGTGCAATTTCGTTTGCATCTCCTAAACGTCCTAAGGCAATAGCACCTAGGAGAGCTTGTTTCTGTTCTTCTGGCAATTCGCGGGTCATATCGGTATCAATAAAACCAGGTGAAACCGTGTTGATAGTTATATTGCGCGAGCCGACTTCTTTTGCCATTGATTTAGCAAAGCCCACCATCCCCGCTTTCGCTGCGGCATAGTTAGCTTGTCCTGCATTACCTGTTGAACCCACAACAGAAGAAATATTAATAATACGCCCACTTTTTACTTTCATCATGCCGCGTAACACCGCTTTGCTCATGCGGAAAACAGAGGTGAGGTTAGTATTAATGATGTCATCCCATTCATCATCTTTCATACGCATTAATAAGTTATCGCGGGTAATCCCTGCATTATTCACTAATACCCACGGTGCGCCAAATTCGCTGTTGACCGCTTTTAAAACGTCAGCGATTGATTCAGCCTCAGCAACATTTAATTTTACACCTTTGCCATTTTCACCTAAATAGGCAGAAATAGCCTCTGCACCCTTATCTGTGGTAGCAGAACCGACCACAAAAAAGCCATCAGCGGTTAATCGTTCGGCAATTGCTTTACCAATACCGCGACTTGCGCCTGTCACTAGGGCTATTTTCTTATCCATTTAATTGCTCCAAAACATTATCTAAACTTGCAGGGTCAAACATCGTCATGTGATTTGCACCTTTTACGATGCGTTTATTGAGTCCCATTAATACTTTTCCAGGCCCTGCTTCAACAAAACTGGTAACACCTTGGTCGTGCATGAATTTAATGGTATCGACCCAGCGTACAGGTTTAAATAGCTGCTCTTTTAACGCATTACAAATGACTTCCGAGGCACTGTGAGCAGTCACATCGACATTATGAATCAACGTCATTTTAGGAATATCAATAGTGATTTCCTGTAATTTCAAATTTAATTGTTCCGCAGCCCCTTCCATTAATGCACAATGCGAAGGAACGCTAACAGGTAGCTTAAGAGCGCGTTTTGCACCTGCCTCTTTAGCCGCAACCATGGCTCTTTCTACGGCGGCGGTATGGCCTGCAATCACTACTTGACCTGGTGCATTAAAATTAACGGCGGAAACGACTTCATTATCTGCGACACTCTTGCAAACATTAACGACTTGATGATCTTCTAAGCCAATAATCGCAGCCATTGCGCCAATACCCACAGGTACTGCGCTTTGCATTAAGCGACCGCGTTCTGCGACCAATTTTACGGCATCGTCAAAAGTCATTGCCTCAGCGCACACTAAAGCAGAGTATTCGCCTAAACTATGACCAGCTACCCAAGCAGGTTTAAGGCTGGTTTGTTGTCCCCAGACTCGCCACACCGCAATACCTGCTGCAAGCATCGCAGGCTGTGTATTATGAGTTTGATTTAAATCCTCGACAGTACCCTTTTGAACTAGATTCCATAAATCAAAACCTAAGGTATCGGAGGCTTGTTCAAACGTTTCTGTGACTATCGGATAGCTGGCAGCTAATTCAGATAACATTCCGATAGATTGCGAGCCTTGTCCTGGAAAAACAAAGGCTAAATTATAATTTTGTTCAACATTCATGAGCGTACTCCTAATATTTAATGAGTGCAGAACCCCAAGTGAAACCTGCACCAAAGGCTTCTAATAAGACCACTTGTCCACGTTGAATTCTGCCATCGCGTACACCTTCATTAAAGGCTAATAATACTGAGGCTGATGAGGTGTTTCCTTGATTTTCTAAGGTTAAGATGACGTGTTCCATCGACATCCTTAATTTACGCGCGGTTGCCGCGATAATTCGAGTATTAGCTTGATGCGGAACTAACCAATCTATATCCGTTTTTTCCATATCATTGGCAGCCAAGGTTTCATCAACAATGCGCCCTAAGGTATTGACGGCAATTTTAAAAACCTCATTGCCTCGCATATTAATAAAGCCTGCTTCGTCTTTATTTGCTTCCGTTGCTGCTTGCGGATTTGGGCAATAAAGTAAATCTTCAAACTCACCATCTGAATGAATATGGGTTGATAAAATCCCCACTTCATCAGCTGAATCTAATAAGACTGCCCCTGCACCATCACCAAATAAAATACAGGTTCCTCTATCTGTCCAATCGACTAAGCGAGAACAAATTTCTGATCCCACGACTAAAACCTTATCAGCCGCCCCTGTTTTAATAAATTTATCAGCAATACTTAGCGCGAAAATTGCGCCAGAACAAGCCGCTTGTATATCAAAAGATACACAGTTTTGAATACCAAGACGCTCTTGTAATAAACACGCGGTACTCGGATAAACTCTATCAGGTGTACCCGTCGCCACAATAATTAAATCAATTTCACCCGCTTCAATACCTGCCATTTCTATGGCTTGTATTGCTGCAATTTCGGCCATTGACGAAGCGGTTTCGTCAGCACCTGCTATACGACGACTTTTAATGCCTGTACGTTCATAAATCCAGCTATCGGATGTATCAACATGACGCGATATATCTTCGTTAGTACGGATAGTTTCAGGTAAATAGCCACCCGTTCCGATTACTTTTGAATAACGATTCACGCATCCTCCATTTCGGCTGCAATTGCTTCAAATTTTTTGATAATTTTACCCGTAACATCCTTTTCGACTTCAACTTCGGCAAGACGAATCGCGGTTTCAAAGCCTAAAACATCCGTGCCGCCATGGCTTTTAATCACTAAGCCTCTTAATCCTAAAAGGCTAGCACCATTATATAAACGAGGATCTATGCGTTTTTTAAACGATTTTAAAACAGGGTAAACCATTAAACCTGCTAATTTAGTAAAAATATTTTTACTAAACGCCTCTTTTAATGAAGTCCCTATCATTTTTGCAGCCCCTTCAATTGACTTTAACGCCACATTGCCGACAAAACCATCGGTGACAATTAAATCAACTTTTTCAGCACCTGCATTTAAAGAATCGCCTTCAACATAACCGATATAATTTAACTGAGACTTTTCTAATAGCTTGGCTGCGGCTTTAACAAGCTCATTACCTTTAACGTCTTCCTCACCAATATTCAACAACCCAACTTTAGGGCTATCAATATTTTCCACCGCTTTAACAACTTCCTCTCCCATCAATGCAAACTGATATAAATGTTCGGCAGTACAATCAACATTCGCGCCTAAATCTAGGGCGTGAGTATGTCCATAAATAGAAGGTAAGGTTGAAATAATGGCAGGTCTATCTATTTGTGGAATCATTTTCAGCACAAAACGCGCTGTTGCCATTAATGCACCTGTATTACCCGCGCTGACGCACGCATCCGCCCTGCCATCACGCACAAGGTTAATAGCGACTCGCATTGAGGAATCTTTTTTATTTTTTAAGGCTTTTACAGGGGACTCATCCATTTCAACACGTTGTGACGCATGTTGAATACTGAGTCTATCTTGATAGTCGATTAAAGCTTGGCTGAGTAATTCATTAAGAATTACTTCATCACCGACCATAATTAGGCTTAGTTTAGAATTTGTTGCAAGACATTGAAGCGATGCCGGAACAGTAACCTCAGGGCCGAAATCTCCGCCCATTGCATCAATTGAAATTGTTAAGCTCACGGCTGAAAGGTGTGGGAAGTTTGAGGAGAGCAATTAAGGTGCAGAGTTTTATTAGCTCTACACCTTTGATAACTGTTAGTTAATCTTGGCAGATTAATCTATTTCAGTCACAAAAATTTGACGACCTTTGAAAAAGCCATCTGGAGTCATGTGATGACGTAAATGTGTTTCACCTGTCATCGGGTCAATAGATAATGTTTTGCTAGTTAATGAGTCGTGTGAACGACGTTGACCACGTCTTGAACGGGTTACTTTACTTTTTTGTACGGCCATTATTGGTCTCCAGTATTTTTAAGTTGGGCTAAAATCGAAAAAGGGTTATTAGGTGAAGATTGCGCGGCTTCATCGTCTGCTTGACTTTTACTTGCACTCGCCTGAGATTTCATACAATTTTGTTGATGTCTTGGAAAATCAGGTAATGCGAGTAATAGCTCGTCTTCGATAAGTTCATTGAAGGAAATTCGTTGTTCTTCCAAAATTAACGGTTCATAAACGCCTGCGAGCTTATCGGCTATTTCTAAAGACTTGACTGCCGCTAGATTAATATCTAAATCTAAAGGCCAATCCATTGTTTCTAAACAACTTTGACATTCAACCTTCAAGTCCGCTTTGATACGTCCTTGTATAATCGCTAAACGCCCGTCTTTTGAAAAAGACAAGTCTACACTAATCACGCCTTTATCATCAGACAGCAAATCAGCTAAGCGAGCTAGCTTATTTAAAGCTATTTCACCTACTAATTGCCTTTGTCTATCTGCAAAAGCGAGGGGGTCTATAAAATCTGGCAATCTATCTAACATAACCGCACTATGATATAGATTATTAATATGCTCGTCAATGTAAGGATTAACTGTTTACAATTTGACTACTTGGAAATGCGACTTTTAGTCGCGCACCAGTCATAATTACTCAAACTATAAAAAACACTCGGCGCGACTAAAAGTCGCATCTCCGTTATGATACTTTCCTTTATTTACCCGCTGGTAAATTAATATTAACAACTTTTTGCTGCCCATTCACGATAATAGACAAGCGTAAAGACTGCGCAGAATTTGCCTCATCCAAACCAGGAAAAAACAAAAAACCATGTGCTAAAGCACCCGCTGCAATTTGTTGGTTACGCAAAGAATGATTCGCAAGGTCATAACCTATATCGTCTTCTATTTCACCATGACTAACCGCACCGCCATAAATTGCGCCTGTCGCGCCACCAATTACCGCACCTTTCATTGCCGCTTCACCTAAATTATCACCTGTTAAAACGCCAATGGCTAACCCTGCAACTGCGCCAGCCGCGCCCATCAAAAAAGCAGGTACGCCCGTTCCTAAAAAGGTTTCAGCAATTTGCACTCTATCTTTAACTCTTTCATTCGCCTGTCTTGCGGTTAATAACGGCCATGCCTGATTTTGCCTATCAACCAAAAAAGTCTGCTGTCCCAATAATTCCACTGTCCCGCCACTTTGATTATCAATGACCACCCGCACAGGTAACAAACCCGCTTCGCGTATATCAAAACCAAAAGCCGCATTCGCATCATCAGGATTTACATAAGCCCGCGCCAATAATAAAGCCCCCTCTACATTAACATGATCGTTTTGCAAACTCGGCAACGGCACAGGCGAGACACGTTCGCCATAAGTGCTACAAGCAAACAAAGACACACTGACACATAATATAAGCAATAATTTTCGTAACATTGGAATTCTCC
>WTBX01000413.1 GCA_013138855.1 Methylococcaceae bacterium | reverse complement strand
CTTAGCTCCTGTGTATTAAGTTATGTTATTTTGATGCTGGCAGGTGACATTCTGCCTATACATAAATTAGTGAGTAAAGGCACATTGGTTTTTCTTATTCTCAGTATTTTCCCATTGCGCCGTTATCTGTCACTCTCATGGACTGATATAGGCTACGCGCCTAAATCTATTTTTTTCAAACAATTTTTATACGGCTTAGGCTTAGGCTTGTTAACCTTGCTGCCGATATTAATAGTGCTTTACAGCTTAGATGTTCATGTTATTGATGAGACACGAACATGGACATTACTTAAATTTATTGAACGGCTGTTGATTGCCTTGTTTTTAGGCTCATTAATTTCGTTTGCCGAAGAACCTTTATTTCGCGGTATTTTATTAATAGGTCTTAGAAAAAAAATGGCCGTCATCGCAGCGATTATCGTCAGTTCGACTTACTATGCCGCCTTGCATTTTTTAAAAAGTAAAACACGTATTCCTTATGATGAAATTAGTTTTACGAGTAGTTTTGAATTATTACTTGAGGCATTCAGTAATTGGCTAAACCCTGAAATTTTATCAGCGTTTATTGCATTATTAATGGTGGGTATTTTTCTATCGGTGATTAGAGTTAATGTTAAACACAGCTTAGGTCTGTGCATTGGCTATCATGCGAGCTGGGTTTGGCAAATAAAAATGAGTAAAGATATTTTTAATACTAATTATCAATCAGAGTATCTCTATTTGGTGAGTAGTTATGATGGTGTGGTTGGTTTATTAGTCAGCGGCTGGATGTTTTTGGCGAGCGCTGCGTATTTAGCTTATTTGTATAAAAATAAGTAAATGATGTATCTATTTTAAATTTCAGGGTATTGGAAACGCGACTTCTAGTCGCGCACGAGCCATTTTTACTCAAACTATAGAAGTCGCGTTTCTGTTATTATGCTTTTCCCTTTTTTTAAAGTAGATACTAAATAATGTTACTCAAAATAGTGAAAAAAACACGTTTTTTCACTTTAAGCTAGCCGCCGCAATAATCGCTTGCCCTAATGCCAAACCGCCATCATTCGTAGGGTACAATTGCGGTGATAACACTGTTTTATCGTGTTCTCGTAATCGCTGAGAAACGGATTCTAATAACAAACGGTTCTGAAAAACGCCGCCTGATAATACAATCGTATTCGTACCTGTTTGTTTAGATAATATTAAGACTAATTCCGTTGTTGCCATGACTAAGGAATGATGAATCCTTGCAGCAATTATTGCTTTATCAACGCCTTGAGATAAATCATTTAAGACTGCCTTCCATAAAGACTTCCACGATAAAACCTGAGTATCATTTATTTTCTGACACTCAAAAGCATCCACATAATGTTGTTCATTTAGAAAAACAGGTGATGCTAAATTTTCCAGCGCAATTGCCGCTTGCCCTTCATAACTAATTTGCTTATCACAAAGCCCTAAAGCAAATGCAAAGGCATCAAACCACCGTCCACAGGAACTACTTAATGGTGAATTAAGTGATTTAGCCAGCATGGTATTTAAAGTATCTAAAGGTTGCTGTTTTAAAAACTGCATAATCTCCAAATCACCATAATATTGTTCAAGTTCTGACCACTCAAAATAATGATGAAGTTGCGCATAACAATTGCGCCACGGCTCACGCATTGCTTGAGTTCCACCTAATAACGCTATCGCTTGAAAATGTCCTAAGCGCGTGAAGTTTTTGTAATCTGCAAGTAAAAATTCACCGCCCCATAATTCATTATTTAAGCCCATACCTAAGCCATCAAACACTACGCCTAAAACAGGTTCAGCCTCTAAAGTTAAACCGTACTCAACCATGCACGCAGCAATATGAGCGTGATGATGTTGTACTGATGTTAGTGTGAGTAGTTGTTCTGTAGCGAGTTGTTGACCGTATTGGGTCGATAAATAATTAGGGTGTAAATCGACGGCAATATGTTCAGCTTTAAAGTTAAATAATCGCTGATAATCCTCTAATGTCTTACGATAAGCTTGCTGGGTTGAAGCTTGTTCAAGGTCACCGATATATTGAGAAACAATTGCTTGTCCTTGTTTGATAATGCAAAAGCTATTTTTAAGTTCCGCGCCCATTGCTAGAACATTATCAACTTTTTCAAAACCTACGGGTAATGTTAATGCTTCTGGAGAAAAACCACGAGCGCGGCGTAATAAGCGGGTTTGATTATCCATGATGCGTACCACTGAATCATCCAGTCGATTAATGATGGTTCGATTATGTAGTAAAAAATAATCAGCGATATTACTTAGTTTTACTTTCGCGTCATCATTATCAATACATTGTGGTTCGTCGCTAATATTTGCCGAAGTCATCACCAACGGTTTTTTTAATGCTTGAATTAATAAATAATGCAACGGTGTATAAGCGATCATGAAGCCGAGTTTATTTTCATTCGGTGCGATATTACTCGCCAGACCTCCGAGGTTTTTAAAACCTCGGAGGTCTAATAATACAATCGGCGCAGCTTTATGCCGTAAAGCTTGCTCTTCTAACTCCTTAACTTCTACATAAGCTTTTACCATCTCGACATCAACTGCCATTAACGCCAACGGTTTAGCATAACGATGTTTACGTTCGCGTAACTTAGCAACCGCTTGTTCATTAGTCGCATCACAGGCCAAATGAAAACCACCTAATCCTTTAATAGCAATGATTGCCCCTTGTTGAATTAACGCCACGACTTTGCTCAAAACATCTTCGCAAACAATGGATTCAGCTTGATTATTTTCTAAATAAATATGAGGTTCACAATCAGGACAACAATTTGTTTGGGCGTGGAAACGCCTATCGGCTGGATTTTCGTATTCTTGCTGACAGCGTGAGCAATGGGGGAATGCTGACATGCTGGTATGACAACGATCATAAGGCATGGCTTGAGTAATTGAAAATCGCGCTCCGCAGTGAGTGCAATTAGTAAACGGATAACGATAGCGAGGATTTTTGGGATTATTGATTTCAGCTAAACAATCACAGCAAATTGTCGCATCAGCGGTGATGGGGATTTGTGCGGGGGTTTGTTGTTGGCTTAATTTGATTTGAAAATCAGTAGCTTTGATTGCTTGATTTAATTTGTGTGATTTAAGAGAATCCAGTTTTGCCAATGGCGGTAATTTCAACGGAATTTGCTGAATAAATTCTTGAAGATTTTGTTCTTCGCCCCACACATGAATCATTACCCCCTGCTCATCATTCCAAACTGAGCCTTTTAATTTGTGTTGGGTGGCTAAATGCCAGATAAAAGGACGAAAACCGACCCCCTGAACAATGCCACGAATCCGAATCGCTTTAGCAATCATTCCACTAATTTAAAAGGTGAGAGCATTTGAGAAAGTGAAAAAACTTGTTTTTTCACTCCGAGGATTTTTGCGATTAATCATTAACAAATTCTAGGTAATTGTTCTGAGGCTAACCAATCAACAACACGTTGACCACCAAAGCTAGTCGCCATTTGTACCATATTATTTGAATCTGCAATCACCTCGCCAATAATCGCCGACTCTTCTCCTAAAGGATGATCTCGCATAGTTTCCAATAAAGTCTCAGCATCCTCAGCTTTACAAATACAAATTAACTTACCTTCATTAGCTATATATAATGGGTCTAAGCCCAAAATTTCACACGCGGCTTTAACTTGTGATTTAACAGGAATATCTGACTCCTGAATCACCATCCCCACAGAAGATTGTTTAGCTAGCTCATTTAAAGTCGTTGCCAAACCACCACGAGTCGGATCACGCAAACAATGAATATCAGGCGCGACCTTAATCATCTGCGCAACTAATTCATGCAACGCAGCAGAATCTGATTCAATCGTCGTTCCAAATTGTAAATTCTCACGCTGAGATAAAATCGCCACCCCATGATCGCCAATCGAACCATTAATAATAATCTTATCGCCAACTTGAGCTTTATCACCTGAGATATTAATCCCTTCTGGTACAACGCCAATCCCAGTGGTAGTAATAAACACACCATCGCCTTTGCCGCGTTCCACAACTTTAGTATCCCCTGTCACAATCGGGGTATTACATTCTCTACTTGCCTTTGCCATGCTGATAACAATTTTTTCTAAATCAGCCAGTGGAAACCCTTCTTCCAAAATAAATCCAGCCGATAAATACAACGGTTTCGCGCCAGACATCGCCACATCATTCACCGTGCCATGAACGGATAATGAACCAATATCACCGCCTGCAAAAAATAACGGTGATACCACATGAGAATCCGTCGCCATCACCAAACGTTGAGCATTGACCGAAAATAACGCTTGGTCATTCCCTTGTTTAAGCAATTCATTATCAAAATGTTTAATGAATAGTTGTTCAATTAACTGAGCCATAGCTCGACCACCGCTACCGTGGCTTAAATCGACTTTTCCGTGTTTAAAATTAATAGCTGACATATTTGATAATATTCCTTAAAGGGATTGCCTCCCTCAATTAACCATGTTTTTTCAGACCTCCGAGGTTTTTAAAACCTCGGAGGTCTAGCTCTTATTCTTGCCCCACCTTAAGTTGGTAGCCGAACTTAGAGCGGTAAGGTAAGTTTCTTAAATCTGAACGTTCACAGATTTGTTGCCAACTCATCCTCTTTCCCATCTATTTTTTAATAAGCTCTTCAATTAAACATTCGGATTCAATAATATTAGCCTTTAAATTATAATCATCTCTACATTTAGGTCTTTTAAAATAGCTGGAAAATGAAAATGCTTTACCCGCTTTAGTATGACGCTTAATATCAGTTTCAATAGTATTTTTAATGACTTTAAAAGCTTCATCATAGGCAGAATTTAATTTTAAATCGTCTTCAATAGCGGCTAAATTTTGTTCCAGAATTTTATAAACACCATAACTTAATAATTCATCGGCATGGACAACAAATTGCTCATCTTTTTTATATAAATATTTTTGTTGTTGAACTTTTTTATAAATTTTATAGGTGCGTAATAATTGCAAATAAATAACGGAATGCTTATCACCTGAAAATAATTTACTTAAAGGCGATTCTGTATTGGTTGCATCATAAATTTCTTCCAAAACCCGCGCAATACTATTTTTAGCCATTTCAGGTTTTTCAAAATAACAGGCATACCAAAACTTTAAAACCGTATCGCTGTTTACAGTATCATTCATTTCTCGACTAAGTTGGTTTGAAAAAGCCTCACCTCTTTTAGTAATATAAGCAATATTATCTAATTCAAACAATTCTTTTGTGTAAGTATTAAAATCTTTATTACTGACCTTATCTCTAAAATTAATTGGCGTTTGTGTATTGGTCGCGTCCGTTATTTTATCAACTAAATCCGAATCATCAGACTCATAAAGCCTGACATTAACAAATATATTTTCGATGCTGCTAGGCTGTTTTTGATACTGCTCATAAATAACGCGTGTGGTTTGTAAACCATTAACAATCACAGGATTAAAAGCAGGAATAACATACTCACCATTTTGCGGCGAATTTGGCAAGGTTAATTTATCGCAAATAATCGTAATACCGTTATTTAAAAAAGGAAAATAAATAGCCTCTTCACTGTTATTTAAAGTCAACTGCATTTTTTTATTGGCTCGCACTCTAAGCCCTAAAAACCCACGAATATTATCCGAGAATAAAAAATCATAGGTTGCATTAGCTTGTTTTTCCACCTCAATTAATTGACATAAATCAATGGCTGAAATTCTAAAATTGGCGGCGCGAATATTTTGAATGGAAAAGCTATAAAGTGCTTGATTATCTGATAGGGCTATATTTGAATTAACTGGTGTAAAGCTATATTTTATATTTTCACGTCTGTTTTGAGATTTAATTAAAGAACTTATTTTTTGATAAAGATTTTTACTGTCCCATATTTCAAAATGTCCTTCTTTATGATAACTGTCAAAATTTTGAATATTGCCACTTTTAGTCGCATCATTATTTAAACCGTTATAAAGAAAATATAATTTATATTCAATGATATACCCAGAAGCTGAAAGTTGTTTATATTCATCTATTTTAGGTTTTAAATCTTCTATATTTGGTTTTTGAACTCTATTTCCATTAATAAAAATATCATCATAATCACTACGAAATTTATCAATTGCATTTTGTTTTAAAGAAGGTGAGTTTTTACATTGAAAAACGTGCATCACATAATAATCACCTTGCTCCAAAAAATAAATACCATCAATACCGCCATCTTGCGAACCTTTAATAATGACATTGTTGTAAATATCTTCAAAAGTGGTTTCTAAAACGGCTGCAATAGAGAACACTTCAAACGCATCATCTTTATTAATGTTGAATTTAGTCGCTATTTTATCTAAATAACCGCTAATGAATAATTCTTGATTACTCATGCTTAACCTTCTTTCCGCACCAACAACATCTTCTTAATCTCCGCAATCGCCTTAGCGGGATTCAAACCTTTAGGACAGGTATCAGTACAATTCATAATCGTATGACAACGGTATAGTTTAAAAGGGTCTTCTAACTCGTTTAAACGCTCGCCTGTATTTTCATCCCGACTATCAACCAACCAGCGATGCGCTTGCAATAATACCGCAGGGCCTAAATAACGGTCGCTATTCCACCAGTAACTTGGACAGCTAGTCGAACAACAAGCACACAAAACACATTCATATAAACCATCGAGCTTTTTTCTATCTTCTTTGCTTTGTAATCGCTCGTGGTCAGCAGGGGGTGGGGTTTGGGTTTCTATCCACGGCTTGATTGACGCATATTGCGCATAAAAGTTAGTCATATCCGTAACTAAATCTTTCACTACATCCAAATGCGGCAAAGGAAAGATTTTTATTGTGCCTTCATAATCTTCAATGGCTTTAATACAAGCAAGGGTATTTTTACCATTCACGTTCATCGAACACGAACCACACACGCCTTCTCGACAGGATCGCCGAAACGTTAAACTGGGGTCGATTTCATTTTTAATTTTAATAATCGCATCTAACACCATTTCGCCACATTTATCTAAATCAAGATGAAAAATATCAATGCGCGGGTTTTCGCCTGTGTCTGGATCCCAACGGTAAACTTCAAAACGCTTTAATCGGGTCGCATTTTCAGGAACTGGAAACTCTTTGCCTTGCGTGAGTCTGGAATTTTTAGGCAGTACAAATTCAACCATTAGTAAACCCTCTTTTTAGGTGGGATAGTTTCAACTTCATCGGTAAGTGTGTACATGTGGACGGGACGATAATCAATCTTCACGCC
>WTBX01000274.1 GCA_013138855.1 Methylococcaceae bacterium | reverse complement strand
TCTGGCGCGAGAAAGGCTAACGCTTCATCTAATGAAGAACGGGTGTCAATGAGCTTCATCTCTTCGGTTTTACGCCCCACTCTGGAAAAATCTAATAACGCTAAAATCATTTCATCCATGCGTTTTGAGCCATCCATAGCAAAATCAAATAATTTTTGTGTGTCAGCATTTAATTCTTCTGCTAAAGCATTTTCCAGTAGTTTTAAATAACTGCTTACCATCCGTAACGGTTGACGCATATCATGAGACACCGCATAAGCAAACTGTTCTAAATCCGCATTTGAGCGTTGTAACTCTTTCTCTATTTTCTTGTGTTTCGTAATATCGGTAATAGTTCCCATATAACCTGTGATTGTTCCATTAGCATCCGACATGGCAACCGATTGACCCAACACCCAAAATTCCGCACCATCTGGATGTAAAAAGCGGTATTCAAGCAAGAAAGGATGCTTTTCTAATGTTGCGTTTTGCCACTCAGCAAAAACACGCTTTTTATCTTTTGGGTGTAAACCTTTACTCCAACCATTACCTAATGCCTGTTTCAAGCTTAACCCTGTAATTTCAGACCAGCGCGAATTTACATATAAACACTTTCCTGTCGCGTCGAATTGAAACACTCCAACAGGGCTAATCGACACTAAGGCTTCAAAATAGCGTTTACTTTCTGCTAATGCGTTTTCGGCTTGTTTACGTTCACTAATATCGTGAACAATGCCTCTAAAATAAATAGCTTCGCCCTCGCTGTTTTTTTCAACCCCTCCCGCAGAGCGCATCCAACGTATTGATTTATCTTTTGTAATAATTCGATATTCAACTTTATACTCTTCATCATTGACCAAATGTGCGGTGGTTTTGTCAACAACCCGTTGTTTATCCTCAGGATGAATCGCGGCAAGAAATTCATCCCATGTCGGCTGGCTTGTTCTTGGAAATCCTAACAGATTAAAAACTTCTTCTGACCAAATTTGTTGATTAGTCTGTAAATTAGCCTCCCAGATGCCAATTCCACCATAAGACTGACAAAGTTTAATGCGTTCTTCATTGTATTTACGCTCAGTGATGTCATACAACAACACTAAATGTTCGCCTTGGAAATTATTTTCAATCACCGTCGCCGAGGCTAAAACTGTTTTAAAATCGCCATTATTACAGCAAATATTAAGTTCTATGGGGTCAAAATCTACGTTTTGTTGTTTAGCTGATTCAAAATGTTGATTCCAAGTATCTGCTACCCATGTACGGTAATTTTCATCAGGATAGGCTTTTGGCCACCATTCGCTAAGTGTTGGAATATCTTCCAAGGTATAAGCAAATGTTTTAATAAACGCAGGATTTAACAAGGTGATTTTTTGCTGCGCATCATTTAATGCCATAGGCACAGGTGAACTATTAATAATGGCACGAAATTTTTTCTCACTGTTGCGTAAAGCTTGCTCCATTTGTTTTCGCTCACTGAGTATTGCAGCAACAAATTGAGCGCATAATGCTATACCGAGTAAGAAAATATTAAGATCTTGAATTAAGGTTAAGCCATGCCTAACAAATACCCCTTGACCATTATGGGTATAAAATAATGCCACCATAGAAAAAATTACCGTCGCTAAAGTCGCGGCATTCATATCTAAATTTATAGCGATTAAAATTAATAACGGTGTTGTCACGGCAAAAGCAAGCATCATACTACTTTGCGATTGTGACAAAATCAGCAAGCTTACAGGGGTAATCAGCAAAGAAATAAATAAGACTTTATAACAGGATTGTTTTAATGGTCTATCTTGATTAAAAAAGGTTAACAGCATGGGCGTAATTAAGACTTGCCCTAAGGAATTACCAAACCACCACGAGAACCAAGCTACTTTTAAATTAGCCGTTTCAATGACATTAGCACTCCAAAGCAACAATATTCCAAAGCTGGCACTAAAGGGTTGTAAAACTAAAAATATCAGCACTAATAATGTACTAATATCAAACATGCTCTCCAGTCTCGCATTTAGGCGAAAGTACCTGAATAAAATTCCTCCAAGTATTGCCTCAAGACTATTAATGACGGAAATTCCTAAAGCCAGTTCCCATGCCAAACCATTATTTAATGCGAGTAGCAATTGCCCTAAAAAAATACCTAGCGCGATTTTGCTGCCAAACAAGATGACCGCAGCCAAAGCAAAGCCTTCTGCGGCAAAAACAACAAGGGTGACGATGCTATGAGAAACGGTAAGAGAGAAGCTGGCTTCACCAGAAATAAAATAGCAAGCCGCTAATAACAGCACTTGAGCCGTATAAATCCAAGGGTTTTGAATATTTGAAAAAATGGCTCGAATCATGTTTTATCGCAGTTATAAAATAAAACCAAAGAAACGATAAAATATCACGTCTCCGTAATTTAAATAACGATTTTTCTTTAACCGTTACTTTTTTAATATCGTAATATGGTATCTTTGTCGCTTGGTCAGCTAATTTTATGTTTTATTGTTTAACCCTCTTTGGTCGGATTGTCAAACGGTGAAACTGTATTAGCTGACCTCTTTTAAAATGAGCTTGATGTAAAAATTAATTCAAAAAGTTTCTATTTTTACCATGAAGTGCATGAAGAACATGAAGGTTTAAAAATTTCTACCTGTGTGGTTAAAAGACTGGCGGCAAGCTGAAGGGCTAAGCCCTTTGGCTTGCTGCCAGTCCCCACGCTCTATTAATATATGGAGAGGGAGACTGGCAGCTACCCAAAAGACTACGTCTTTCAGCTAGCCGCCAGCCTTATGTGCTTTTCAAGCCTTTCGTATTTATCGTGGAAAATCAATTTTAGGTAATATTAGTTAAAAAAACAACATTATCAATACCGTATTTAAAAAATTAAGGAAGTAGGAATGAAATTCAATCATCGTCTTGTCACTATGATTAGCGCGTTGTTATTAAGCGCGACCAGTTACACCGCAGCCGCCGATAAATTTAAAGTCTGTGCTGACCCTTTAAACCCTCCGTATTCTACAAAAAAACTCGATGGGTTTGAAAATAAAATCGCCGCGCTTTTTGCTGAAAAACTAGGGCAAGAAGTCGAATACACATGGTTTCCACAACGTATCGGCTTTATTAGAAATACCTTAAGAGTCGAGCTAGAAGACGGGAGTGGCGAATATAAATGTGACGTAGTGATGGGCGTTCCTGCGGGCTATGAATTAACCCTAACCACACAACCTTATTATCACTCACAATATGTAATGCTGATTGCCAAAGGCCGTGGTTTTGATGAAATTAGTTCACCAGAGCAAATCTCAGTCTTACCTTTAGTTAAACAAGAGCAATTAAAAATAGCGATGTTTGATAGAGGACCTGGGACAACATGGCTGCAACAACAAGGTTTGCTAGATCAAGGCGTTCCTTATCAAACCATGACGGGTGATGATGAAAATAATGTCGCGATGACGATTGAGAAAGATTTAAAAGCCAAAAAAATCGACATGGCAATTGTTTGGGGGCCGATGGCGGGTTATATACTTTCGCAAAGCCCGAAAGAGAGCTATATCGCCTTGCCTATGCAATCGACTAAAGCAGTAAAATATGATTTTTCGATGGCGATGGGAGTACGTTATGGAGATAAACAACGTAAGGTCGTATTAGATAAACTGATTGTTGAGAATCAGATGCAGATTAATGAAATTATAAAAAGTTATCAAATTCCATTGTTGCCGATTCCAGCGCAGAAACCGCATGACGATGATGATTAGTTTAATGTAATTGCTCAGGCTATAGGGAGGCGCGACTTTTAGTCGCGCACCAGACCTGAAAAACACCGTTAAAGTTTATACATTAGAGCGGTTAAAATCAGCGTGTTTTAAAGCTCATTCCTGAAACTTCGTGCGCGACTAAAAGTCGCGACTCCGCCTGAGTTGCTAATTCATTTTCTATACACGATAGTTTAAAGCAGTAAGTATTCACCTCCCCCTTTGGAAAAGGGGGATTGAGGGGCATTTATTTAATAAAATCTCCCCTAACCCCTCTTTTTTTTAAGAGGGGGACTGAACACTTACTTAAAACAAGCTAACCAGCTCCAACGCCAATATCACCGCATCTTCACGTTCATTATTCGCCGCAGGATAATAACCTTTTCTAAGCCCCACTTCATTAAAGCCTAATTTACCATACAAGGCAATTGCACCTTCATTCGAGGGTCTCACTTCTAAAAACATAGTTTCAGCTTTTTTACGCGCAATTTCGATTAAATGCTCCATCATTTTTTTACCGACCCCTAAGCCTTGAGCTTCTGGATCGACCGAAATATTCATAATATGCGACTCACCCGCAGCGACCGATAAAATAGCATAGCCAATAATATTTTCATCATCTTCGCAAATCCAGCAAGTGTAACTAATGGCGGTAAAGCAATCATTGAAAATATTTTCGCTCCACGGATATTGATAATTGTTAGCCTCTATTTTTAAAACTTGAGGCAAATCTTCTCGTTCCATTTTTCGTAAGCGCATTAAATCAACTTTAGTGACGGATTCAGGAAAAACTTTAGCGTAAAACTCTCTGTCTGCATCGTAAGTGACAAAATCTTTAAGTTGTCTTAATAATTTCATTATTTTTATAAGTGTTGATAAGTTTTTAAAGCAAATTGCAAATCTTGCCAGGCCGCGCGTTTTTTGGTGAGCGAACGCAATAAATAAGCAGGATGATAAACCACGACCAAAGGCGTATTATCCACTTGATGAACGACTCCACGAAGCTCTTTTAAGGGCTGCGATGTTTTTAATAATTGTTGTGCGGCAACTCTACCGACCGCGACCATAATTTTGGGTTTGAGTAAGGCTTTCTGACGCATTAAATAGTCATGACACCCACTGAGTTCTCCTGCTTTTACGGCTCTATCATCAGGGGGTCTGCATTTTAAAATATTAGTCATAAAGACCTGTTCTCTTTTTAGTCCTAATGATCTCAGCATTTCAGTAAACAATAAACCGATATTATCGACAAACGGTTCACCTTGGGAATCTTCGTGTTCATCAGGATCTTCACCAATAAATAGCCACTCCGCATTCTTATTTCCTACGCCTAAAATGGTTTGGGTGCGGGTTTTAGCGAGTTCGCATTTTTGACACCCTTTAAGCTCTCGCTCTAATGTCTCCCAATTATCCTTAACTTCCATTATTTCTGGAGATTCAACCACAGGATTAATGACTGCTTGTGAAACAATGTTAGCTTGTGATTCAGCTTCAACGACAGGCGTAATAACTTCTGTGACCGCATCTATTGGATTTGCCGCTTGAGTTTTAGGCATCCAACTGTCGATTCCCATAGCCTCAAGGTATTGCAAGCGTGTTGTATTATCCATAAGTAAAGAATCTAAAGCGTCAAAACAATTCGCTATTATATAGATATTCCTTGCAATAGCTGCTACAAAATATTCAACTATTTAACAGTTGTTTAAATACGGTAAAAGCGCGTGAGAATACGGTCTAATACCCTATAAATCATAATGGTATTATAAGCTATTGTTTTATTTATTACTCTCAAGGATGGATAGCGAATATAATAAGCAGCAAGCCTTATGCTGTCGTTAACCCCCTTTATATTGGATATAATAGTTATTGTCATGACAAGCTTCTCAAATTCATCAAGTTTCAATTTCATCAGCACACGGTTACGACGTTTTTTACCTAATTCGCAAACAGTCGCCTTAGCTATTATTCTATTATTTGGCTCGTTATTGTTTTATTTTTTAGCCGACTTGTTGATGCCTGTTTTTGCTTCTATTGTGATAGCTTATTTGTTAAATGGCTTGATTGTTAAGGCAGAAAAGAAAAAAATCCCGCGCTTACTGGCTGTTTACAGTGTATTTACTACATTTATGACTTGTTTAGGTTTTTTTCTGTTTGTGTTGATGCCGATGCTTTCTTCGCAAACCATTCAATTAGTACGCCGTATTCCTAAAATGGTGACGAGTGTTCAAGCTGAAATCATGCGCCTACCGCAGATGTATCCGAAAATAATGTCTGAGGAAAGTGTGGGAGAGTTTATGGTTTCGGTACAAAATGAATTACTTAAATATGGGCAAGAGATTATTTCAGGCTCAGCGGCTTCTGTTGTAGGCTTAGTGTCTGCGATGATTTATTTATTTTTAGTGCCATTAATGGTGTTTTTCTTTTTAAAAGATAAAACAATGCTATTAAATTGGTTTTTACAATACACTCCTAGAGATCGTCATCTAACCACACAGGTCTGGAAGGAAGTTGATATACAAATTGCTAATTATGTACGCGGAAAATTTGTAGAGGTTTTCTTATTATGGGCTGCGAGTTATGCGACGTTTTCGGCATTAGATTTAAATTATTCGATGTTACTCGCCGTATTAATGGGTTTGTCGGTGATTATTCCCTATGTAGGTGCAACCTTGGTAACTTTCCCTGTTTTGGGTGTTGCCTATGCACAGTGGGGAATAAGCAGTGACCATTTCATCTATATTGTTGTTGCCTATTCCATTATTCAAGCAATAGATGGGGTGGTGTTAGTGCCTTTATTATTTTCAGAGGCCGTTAACCTTCATCCTATTGCTATTATTGTAGCGATTTTATTTTTTGGGGGAATGTGGGGATTTTGGGGGGTGTTTTTTGCGATTCCATTAGCGACGTTGGTTAAATCTGTACTTAACGCATGGCCGAGAGAAGAGCATAAAATTATAGATACTTATTGAGGGAACACAAAAATTTCAACATTAGACATTTTTTGCTAATTAACGCCCTAAAGAATAAGGTTTGTAAGGACTCATTTAACCATTCAAAGAAAAGTGTTAGACCTCCGAGGTTTTAAAAACCTCGGAGGTCTAAAAAAACACGATTAATTGAGGGATACCATCCCTGAGCCACCTATTTATTTAGGAAAGATGTCTATTATTCATATTTCTAATCTATAAATTTTATCTAAGGCATCTTCCAACTGTTGCCATTCAATTTCATTTTTAGGCAAGCCAAAACGTAAGCTCTCAGGCTGCTTAAACAAGCGCGTTAAAATACCTTGGCTAGCCAACTGTTGATGTACGCTTTCAGCTTTATTAGTTTTAATCCATTGAAATAATTCATGACTGCCTGATACCTGCAAGCCTTGTTTATTTAAGAGTGTTTGTAAGCGTAGAGCTTGTTTAGGAAGTGTCATTAAGGTTTGTTGCTGCCAGTGCTGATCGTTTAATGCTTTGGTCGCAATATAACGACTCGGGTGGCTAAGTGGCCATGCGCCCAATTTTTCTTCCAAAGTCTCTAACACTTTGGTGTCGGCAATAACAAAGCCACAGCGTATTCCCGCCAGTCCAAAAAATTTACCGATAGAGCGTAAAATAATTAAGCCTTTTCTAGGACTTAATGTGCTTAAACTATGCGCGGGCGTAGTATCCATAAACGCCTCATCAATAATCAATAAGCCATCTCGCGCTAATAATACTTTATGCCAGTCTAATAATTGTTGTTTAGAAAATAAATGCCCTGTAGGGTTATTTGGGTTAACAATAATTAAGATATTTAAGTGGCTTAGATTCTTCTCTATGGTCTCTGGTGTTAGTCGAATAATTTGATGACCCGCTTGTTGCCAACAGGCTTGATGTTCTGCATAGGCGGGGTCTAGTACGCCAACTTTCGCGCGACGATAGAGTAAGGGTAAGGATTGAATTGCCGCTTGTGAGCCTGCGACCGCTAACAGGTTTTCACATTGATAATACTGCGCCGCCGCTTGTAATAAACCATCATCATTTTCGGGGAGGCGTTGCCAGCACGTTGCAGGGATTTCTGGGATTTTCCAACCATTTGGATTAATACCTGTGGAAAGGTCTATCCAATTGTCTAGCGGAATATTGTAGTGCTGCGCGGCGTGGCGCAGTTGTCCGCCATGTTCTAGCATTTAGGTGGGGAGTTATATCGGGTTGAATTATGAAGAACTGAGACCTCGAAGGTTTTTAAAACCTTCGAGGTCTAGCTTAGAGCTTATTTATTCCGCGCCACGTTTAGCTAACATCGCTACCGCTGGTAATGTTTTGCCTTCTAAAAATTCAAGGAAAGCGCCGCCACCTGTAGAAGTGTAAGAAACTTGTTCGCTAATACCATATTTATCAATAGCCGCTAAAGTGTCACCACCGCCTGCAATTGAAAATGCAGGGCTTGCTGCAATCGCTGCTGATAAAGTTTTAGTGCCTTCAGCAAATTGGTCAATTTCAAATACGCCCACAGGACCATTCCAAACAATCGTTTTAGCGGTACTTAAAATTTCAGCATATTGTTTAGCCGTTTCAGGGCCAATATCTAAAATCAAATCATCGTCTTCAACATCGGCAACTTTTTTAACGGTCGCGGCTGCATCTTCTGAAAATTCTTTAGCACAAACCACATCAACAGGAACGGGAATATCCGAGCCACTTTCTTTAGCGACTGCCATTAAGCGTTTAGCTTCTTCAATTAAATCTGCTTCGTATAAAGATTTGCCCACAGGAAAACCTGCCGCTGCAATAAAAGTATTCGCAATACCCCCGCCAACAATTAATTGGTCAACTTTAGACGATAAAGAATCTAAAACCGTTAATTTAGTTGAAACCTTAGAACCGCCTACAATCGCAACCAAGGGCTTTTCTGGCTGCTCTAAAGCCTTACCTAACGCTTCTAGCTCATTGGCAAGTAAAGGGCCTGCACAAGCGACTGTTGCGTGTTCACCCACACTGTGAGTGGATGCTTGCGCTCTATGTGCAGTTCCGAAAGCATCCATAACGAAAATATCACACAGACCTGCCATTTTTTTACCTAAATCGGCATTATTTTTCTTTTCACCGATATTAAAACGCACGTTTTCACATAAAACCACTTCGCCAGCGTTAATTTCAACGCCTGCTAACCATTCTTTTTCTAAACGAACAGGCTTACCCAATAATTCAGCTAAACGTTCAGCGACAGGTTTTAAGCTGAACTCTTCATTATATTCGCCCTCTGTAGGACGACCTAAATGCGACATAACCATCACAGCCGCGCCCGCTGCTAAAGCTTTTTCTATGGTAGGAACACTGGCCTTAATACGTAAATCACTTGTGACCTTTCCATCTTTGACGGGTACGTTTAAATCTTGGCGAATAAGTACTCGTTTATTAGATAAGTCCAGATCGGACATTTTTATGATGGGCATGAGATTTCCTGTATAAAGAGGTTAATAAATAACAAAGCAAGCCTTGTTTGTACTAGAATCAAATAAATATTTTGGGGGCAGGTCGTCATTTTTCAAGCATTTGACGGTATTTTGTTGTGTTATTATTTTTGGGAAGGGTCTGTAAAAACAGCTTGATATTAAGGCTTAGTTCTTTAAGGTAGGCTGCATTATTTGTTTATGTTAGAGGATGCTTGATACTAAAGAAAGGCAGGAAGTTAGTCAGTAAGATTTATAGGAAGAATTTATACAGGGTCATTGTGCTAGCTATTATTTGAGATGAATAATATTAAAAGCACCCTTACTCAATTATAACGGTGCTTTTAAATTGTTCTAATTCAACCTTTTAAGCTGCATTTAAATTCACATTTTCATAAAAACGTACTTTTTTCCAGCCCACAAATTTCTCGTCGTTAAAGGGAATATCATGGTCTATAGAATGCTCATAGCAATGTCTAAATAACCGTGCTGTGCGGAAAGCATGTAATTCATCATCAGCCGTAATAGTATCTACATTACCTACTTGAAAAGTTTTATTTTTAGATTTACGCTCTTTTACCCAAAAAACGGTATAGCATAAATAGCTTTTATCTTTACGGTGATCGTATTTAATGGTTCTGGAAACACCCGTAACGCCCGTTGTCGTTTTATTTTTAGGCGGTTTAAGAAAGCGTGTTCTGCTACCTTTTAAAACGACAAGCATTTGGTCGCGCCATGCAATAGCCGCTTGCAACGATTTCGCTTTGTTTCCCCAAAGTTTATGTGAAAAATAGCGGCTAGTTTCTTTACCGCGTCTTACGATACGAACTTGAAATCCAAAAGTATCGGGTTCTGTTATATGTTTATGTTTAGCCATCGTAATTACTCTACTCAAGTCTATTTAGCAGCGGGGTTATGCGGCTAAGAAGTCGTTAAAAATCTTGTCGATGAAGACAAATTAAGATTACAAGATTTTTGTTGTAATCCAATGCTTACAAATTATGCCGATTCGTAATTGTAAATGCAAGTAAAAAATTTAATAATTATTAAACAATTCCCGACTATTTTAGTGTAGAATAAAAAATATCCACAGTTTGTGGTTTTTATTTTTACTTTATAACCTTTTGTTTTATAACATATTTGGAGATAATAAAATGAGTGTATTAGTAGGTAAACAAGCCCCTGATTTTACAGTGCCAGCGGTGTTAGGCGATGGTCAAATTGTTGATTCATTCAGCTTTTCGGAGGCAACACAAGGTAAATATGCGTTTATCATGTTTTACCCATTAGATTTTACTTTTGTTTGCCCAAGTGAGTTGATTGCACTAGATCACCGTATGGACGAATTTACCAGCCGTGGCGTTGAAGTCATTGCGGTGTCAATTGACTCTCATTTTACTCATAATGCGTGGCGTAACACACCTATCAATGAAGGCGGAATTGGTCCTGTTCGTTATACAATGGCAGCGGATATGGCTCACAGCATTTGTCAGGATTACGATGTTGAAGCAGCAGCTCCAGCGGTTGCTTATCGTGGTAGCTTTTTAATTGATAAAAACGGTATTGTTCGTCATCAAGTCGTTAATGACTTACCACTAGGCCGTAACATGGATGAAATGTTACGTATGGTTGATGCGTTAGATTTCTTTGAAGAAAACGGTGAAGTTTGCCCAGCGGGTTGGACTAAAGGTGACAAAGGTATGGATGCCAGTCCTAACGGTGTTGCTAAATATTTAGATGAAAATGCGGATAACTTGTAATAGCTTTCTGCTGTTAAAGTAAACCCCGCTGAAAAGGCGCGTCGTGATAACACGACGCGCTTTTTTTATACACTGGCTTCTTTGGATTTTTTAGCATCGTGTAATAATTTTTTTCTAATAAGCACCGCAGCGGCTAATGCTGCAACAGTAGGTAAAATAGGCATTCCTAGCGTGAAGTAAACCATAAACCACGTTATCCAGAAGCCTAATAAACCGACGATTGCCCATCTAAGCCAATACTCACCTTGTTCTTTTCCTGTCATTGCAAACCAAACTAATACGCCAATACCTATCAATTTCGCTAAAATAAACATCTTTGTTCCTCGTTAATAATGATTAAACACACTTTTTATATTGATTTGAGGCTAAATGTCGTTAAAATCTAGCCTATAAAACCATTCAAAAAGTGTTCATAAAACGCTAATCATATTCGATATTTTTTATTATGACACCTAAATTGCCGAGATTGCCATGAGAAAACCACTCAAAATCATCTTATCAATACTGACCGCTTTAACAGGCTTAGTATTGGTTACTGCATTGTGTCTTCCTTTTTTGATAGATCCTAATGATTTTAAGGCAGAGATAGAGGCGGCTGTTAAAGAGCAAACAGGTAGAACCCTAACGATTAACGGCAACTTGAAATTATCCATTTTTCCTTGGTTAGGGATTACTACAGGTCAAATTAAACTGAGTAATGCTCAAGGTTTTAGCGAACCTCATTTTGCACAAATACAACAAAGTGAACTCAACGTTAAGCTAATCCCCTTACTTTCAAAACAGCTTGATGTCAGTGAAATTGTTTTTAAAGGCTTACGTTTACATTTAAGTAAAAATAAACAAGGCATCACTAATTGGGATGATTTAAAATCAGAAAAAAAAGAGACTAAAAATGGCAACCCATTAGCAATTCTTGCCATTGCAGGGTTAGTGATTGATGATGCCGCTATTATTTGGGATGACTTGCAATCAGGGCAGCATATCGAAATCAAAGATATGCGCTTAAAAGTCGATAAACTAACGTTTAATCAGCAAGTTCCCATCACTTTATCGTTTAAAGCAATCAACAAACAACCCGCATTAAACCAATTAATTAATTTTTCGGGGGGCTTAATCGTTAGCGACAGCCTGCAAAAATTTTATCTGAAAGATATTAAATTAAATATTAATAGTAAAGGCGTATCAATTCCAACAGGCGAATTAAATCTACATCTCTTTGCAAATGCAATGCTAGATAAAACGGCACAGCATTTTCAACTTTCTGATTTAAAGCTTAGCAGTGGTGAATTAAAAATCAGCGCGAAGGTAGATGCTTACCTTAAAGAACAAGCCCAGATTAAGCTAAGTGTTGCGCTTTCGAATTTTAATATTGCTAAATTTTTGAATAAAATGGAAGTCAAACTGCCAAAAAGAGCAGATGACAAAGCCCTTAATGATTTAGAGCTAGCGTTTAAATTACAGGCAAACTCACAACAGCTTAAAATTGATGATATAAACATTAAATTAGATGAAACCACGCTTAAAGGGACGGTAGAAATTAGCGATTTTGCAGACCCTGCCATTACATTTAATCTAGCCTTAGATAGAATTAATGCCGATCGCTATCTCCCCCCTAAAGATAAAAATAAAACTAAAGACATAGCAACACCCGCCAGTGCAGCAGCGATAGGCGCGTCTTTATTCCCTGTAGAAACCTTAAGAAAACTTAATGCAACAGGACAAATTGTCATTGAAGAATTAAAAATAAATGACTTAAAGATGCAAGGTTTAACGCTAAAACTGGATGCAAAAGAAGGCATTGTGCAAGGCAGGCAGGACATTAAACAATTTTATGAAGGCTCTTATCAAGGCGGCTTTAAGCTAAATGTCAATCCTGCCCAGCCTGTTTTAAGCTTAAATGAACAACTGAATAATATTCAGCTTGAGCCATTATTAGAAGATATAAAAGGCGAATCAAAGATGACGGGGTCGGTAAATATCAGCGCGAAATTAACAGGACACGGTAATACCCGCGACGCGATAAAATCTTCACTCAAAGGTCAGCTTAGTTTTGTTTTTAAAAATGGCATCATCAAAGGTTTTAATATTCAAAGCATGATTGATAAAGGTAAAGCTTTGATTAAAGGAACACCGATGCCTGAAAATCACCACAACAATCAAAGCACTTTTTCTAAAATTAGTGCGACTGCGAATATTAGTGATGGTTTAGTCCAAACTAATGATTTACTAGCATTGTCTTCTAAAATTCGAGTGTCAGGCAGTGGTAATGCCAGTTTAATGACCGATGAGTTAAATTATCAACTTAAAGCGATTCGTATCAAACAAAAAGCTACGGCAGACAGTCCTGAAGTTCTTAGTAGTCAACCCATATTTATTAATGTCACGGGGACTTTTGATAAGCCTAAACCACGCCTAGACATTGCTAAAACACTCTTGGCAAAAAATAAAGATAAAATTGATAAAGTGTTAGATAGCCTTGATGAAAACCTTCCTGAAAAAGTAGAAGATTTCTTAAAAAAATTCTTTTAAACGCCCATTAACTAATGTTACACAGAGGAGTGAAAAAACACGTTTTTTCACGTTTTCAAATACCTTGATGTTTAGAATATAAAAAGCGGAGTCCAATAGCTTTAGCTATTGGCGAGTTTAAAACAGGCTATTTCTTCTAACTCTTCACACCAATAGCTAAAGCTATTGGACTCCAAATCATAAGCTAATTTTTTAATTTGGAACGTCAATGAAAAAATATGTTTTTTTCACTTCCCTCCTTTCCCAAGCACAGAAACTATGCAGCAATATCTACAACTCTTAGACAAAATCCTCAACGAAGGCGCGGTAAAAGGCGATAGAACAGG
>WTBX01000364.1 GCA_013138855.1 Methylococcaceae bacterium | reverse complement strand
TGACAGTTTATTTAAAAAAAATGCGCGGAGTGAAATAGCTTTAGCTATTTCCGTGACTCGCCAATAGCTAAAGCTATTGGACTCCGATTTAAACTGTAAACCCAAAAATGAAGGATGCCCAATTATTTCGGTTATTTATTTTTTAATGCCAACCCCCATATTGTTTCGTCGGGTCGCCACGAAAACCGCTAGTCGTTTTATTTTTATCAGGCATATCAACCATACTCTCTGCGGCTAATATCATATTGGCATGAGTATAACCGCCCAATTCTTTAGCTTTTTTAGCAATTTTAGTGCTGAGCGGGTTAATATCAAATTTCGTCATTGATGTATAAACAACCGCTGCCATTAATTCATCCGCTTTCGAGTCTTCGCTAGGTTGCACCTTTAATAAGATAGGTACTGAAGTCTTCGCAGGAATTTTAACTTTATAATGCCCATCAGTGTCTAATTGTCCACTAGCAATTACTTTATTTTTAGCATCTGTTACCTTTACTTCTCCAGCTTTAACTACCCCTTTATTATCGGTGACTAGCCCTTTCAACGTAGTTGCCTTTTTAAAACTAGGCATTGCTTTTTTGATAGCCGCGCTGCTAGGTTTATCACCAGAACCACAACCATAAAGAAAAGTGGAGGCTATCAACACCATTGAAGTTGAACGTATTAAAGAAGATAAAACTCGTATATTCATGGCATCACCCTATTGTTAACCTATTATGATTAACGAATGTACGAGAAAAAAATTAGTCTGTCAAAACACATATCACCTTGAATCGTATTTATTTCAGGAATACACTGTAATTATCTCACTTTCTCTTTTGGAGCTTGTTATGAAACATCTAAAACCACAGTCTTTACATGGCTTAAAAAACAAACATATTGCGGGTATCGTTGCTATTTTAGGCGCGGCTATTCTATTGATGTTCAGCTCTTCTGCCGCTCAAGCCGCTAACGACCCGATACAATTAACAGGAAAGTTATCACAAACCACCTTTGTTCAAGGCGGAGCTAATACCGTTTATCTGGATATTATTATCAAAGCACCTAAACAAGTAGCAGAACAAAACAAAGTCGCTCGTGCAACCGATATGATGATTGTTTTAGATCGTAGCGGTTCTATGGGCGGTGCGAAAAAAATGACGTTTGCTAAAGCCGCGATTCGTGACATTTTGGCACGACTCAATAATCAAGACCGCTTTGCCTTAGTTTCTTTTGCAAATGATGGTATTACCCACTCACCTTTTGTCTCTGTGAATGCAGGGGATAGAGAAAATTTAAATAGCATTGTTGATAATATTAACGCCAGTGGTGGAACCAATATGGGCGATGGCTTGCAAGCCGCGTTAAGACTGTCCTCCGCCAATAGCAGTGAGCGCGTTAAAAAGGTGTTATTACTTTCTGACGGGAAGGCAAACCAAGGTATTAGTAGCACACAAGGCTTGTCAGAAATGGTTACTCAAATCACCCAGACAGGTGCAGTGTTATCCGCTATTGGCATGGGCTTAGATTTTAATGAAGTCTTATTAACCACACTTGCTGATTATGGTATGGGACATTATTCCTATTTAGAAGACTTGGCAGGACTAGGAAAAGTGCTGGAAAAAGATTTGAGCGATACTCGCACTATTTTTGCTAATGGCAGCACCTTGGATATTAATCTAGGTAAAGGCGTTTCAGTCATTGATGCTGGCGGCTACCCTGTCACGACTATCAACCCAACGACTATACGTATTACTACAGGGCAAATTTTAGATAATACCGATAAGCACTTTGTGATTACCTTTAATATTCCAGCAAAAGACGTAGGTTCAGTATCACTCGGTGATATGCGTTTAAATTATCAATCTAAAAATTCGCAGTATGAAACCCCATTGACAGATACTATATTAGAATTGTCGATTGTTGAAGCAACGCGTCGTGATGAAGCGTTAAAATCAGTGAATGAATCAGTTTACAAACAAACATGGACAGAAAATAATTTAGGACGCATGAAAAAAGTTCTGAGTAAATCAGTACGCGAAGGCGATAAAGATAAAGCCCAGCAAGCGATTATTGACTATAAACAAGCGGTTGAAAAAGCTGAAAAAGAAAGCAACGTAAAAATCATAAATTCTGAGATGGAAGAGGAGTTAAAAACCATGCAAGATGAAGTTGATGATGCATTTGTAGGTTCTGCCTCTATGCAAGAAATTAAACAAAAACGCTCATCAAAAAGCATACAGCAAGATTCTATTCAGCAGCAACGTAAGTAATATTGTAACTATTCAGGTGGAGCCGCCTAGAAGGACGGCTCTCCAAAAACTTAAACATCGAGTATTAAGGTTTCATCTCCATTTCTTTTTTAGCGCATTCAAATTCAGCTTTTATGGCGTTAATTAAAATATCGCAGCCCTCTAATTGCTCATTATCAAGTTGTTCTTCCAGTTGTTTGGAAACACTGGATAATTTTAATGCGCCAAGGTTGGCACTGCTGGATTTAATGCTATGCGCTATACGCGCAACTTCTTGATAATCAGCCGCTTCATATCTACCCTCTACCTGCTGTAACATCAACTCAACTTCTTCAAAAAAACAGTCTAATAATTTATCAAAATTATCAGCCAGCATTTCTTTCATTTCATTAAAAATTTCAAAATCAATGGTTGCTAAGGTATTCGCTATTTGTTCATTATTTTCTGAAACAGTTGTGTAAGGACTTGCCTCTTCATCATCAAGATCATTGTCTTGACGTTGTTCTAAATACACAGCCAGCGTTTGAAATAATTCAGGTTTAGAAAATGGTTTTTCAATCACCGCATCCATACCAGCAGCCATGCAACGTTGCTTATCTTTGTCTAAAATACTGGCGGTTAAGGCGACAATCGGAATATGTTGCTTATCTCTTTCAAGTTTACGAATTTCTAAGGTTGCATCAAAACCATCCATATTCGGCATTAAACAATCCATAAAAATCAAATCATAAGTTTCTTTTTGCCATTGCGTTATCGCTTCAATGCCATCATTAGCAAGGTCTACTGTTAAGCCTAGTTTTTTAAACATAGATTGCGCAACTTTTTGATTGGTGATGATGTCTTCAACTAATAACACATGGCCTTTAAACTGAGGCATATTGTTAATATGCTGCTGATGCTCGATACGTTGCAAGGTTTCAATTTCTTTATCCTTCGCTAAGGGAAGTGTTAAGGTAAAACCAAATTCAGCCCCTTCGCCTAAAGTGCTTTTTACATAAATGTCTCCCCCCATTAAATGAATGAGCTTTTTACAAATAGCCAATCCTAAACCTTTACCGCCAAATTTTCGGGTAGTTGAGTAATCTATTTGTGTAAATTCGGTAAATAACTGTGCTTGCTTATCCTTGGCAATACCGATTCCCGAGTCTTGCACCATCGCTTTAAATGTTATGCCTTCGTTATCTTCTTTCTGTTTAATGAGTCTGATATTAATAAAGCCTGTTTCTGTAAACTTGACGGCATTAGCGAGTAAATTAACAAAAACCTGTTGTATACGCTGACTATCACCCCGTAAATATTTAGGGCAGTCTGAGATAAAATTAATATTTACTGATTTTTTTTTTGCTGTGGGTTCAAAAAGATTGATGGGATGTTTGACGCAGGATTCAATATCAAAGGCTTCTTCAACCAGTTTTAATTCGCCTGCTTCGATTTTGGAAAAATCTAAAATATCGTTAATTAGAATTAACAGCGTTTTACCTGACTGGAAAATTGAGTCGGTATATTCTTGTTGCTCGCCAGATAGAGAAGTATCCTGCAATAAATCCACCATCCCTAAAATACCATGTAGGGGGGTTCTAACTTCATGACTCATAATGGCTAAAAAGTCACTTTTTGATGGTGATGTTATCTCGGTAGTTTCTTTAGTTTGTTGTAATAGGTGATCAGCGTTTTTTGTTTCATTGATGTCTTTAAAAATACCGACAAATTTGTGCTGTTTGTCTATTATCATTGGAACAATATTTAATTCTATAGCAAATAATTGTCCATCACTGCGTCGTCCTTGTATATTGCGTATTTTGTTAATCGCGAGTGATCCATTTAATATTAAATTTTGAATGTAGCTGCTTTGATCGCTAGCTTCGTTTTCAGGTAACAGTGTCGAGACATTTTGTCCTATGATTTCAGAGGCCTGATAATAAAAAATATTTTCTGCGGCTATATTAAAAGAAGTCACAATGCCATTATCATCAAGCGTAATAATTCCTTCGGAGCTGTTATCAATAGCTGCCTTATATTGTTCTAATAAGGTTTTTTGTTCTCTGTTAGCTTGTCTTGGTATTTTATTGATAATAAAAATAATGAGAATGAGCAATAAACTTGAAATGAAGAATAAAAATAATATTCTATGACGTGCATAATATAATGCTTCATAAGCCTTGGAAACATCCATTTCGGTGGCGATCCCTAGGTTTAATGATTTATCCCAAAGCCATGTTCCCACCACCCTAAGGTCACGGTAATTACGATAGCCTTCTAAATCTATACCACTCTTTTCGCTTAACTCATTTTTGGAACTGCGTCGTTTAATCGTTAAAATGGAGCTATTTGAAAAACCTAATAAGCCTGTTTTGCGTAGCTGGGCTTCAAAACGACTTTTACTTAAAAATCGTCCTTGTTTATCAAATGCGTAAGACTCAGTCGAATCGTCTATACCTCCTTGCATAAATAAATTAGAAAAACCAAGCTCAGGATTAATGATAAAAACTAAGGTTGCTATCTGTTGAGTATCGACAATAATCGGGGCAGCGACCAACATGACGGGCTTATCATCGACAACAGTATCAAAGTATTGGGCGTAGTTAATACTGGTTTGACCACTAGCGATACCTGTAAAAAAGTCCTTATTTGTTGCGAGCTGAGATGGCTTTCCAATCGTGGCTATATAAGAGGATGCTAAACTAATTTGTGATTGCTTCGTTATAATTGAAAACCCTAAATAGCCATATTTATTTAACACGGGCTGTAAATAAGTCTTTAACTGTAATTGCAATGGAGCGTTTTTAAGAGCGTTATCATGGTTAGTCAGCAATAACGCCTGTGTTAATTTAGCTAAGGTAGGGCTTTTGGCTTGCAATTCTGTTTGCAGGGTTCTTTCTTTTATCCAAGCAAGCAAGGATTTGTGAGCCGAGTTCTCTAAAACCTGCAAGTCTTTTTGTAAGTTGTTTTTAACATGTGTTTTGACCCATTGATAATCAACCCAACTATAGAGCGCGAGTAAAATAATACCAAGCAAAGACACTAACAAGGGCTGATAGCGGTGAATAAATGTATTATGGGTTTTCATGATTATTTCTGAACTTTTAGAATCTGAAGATTAATACTATTAAAATTACCGTACTTTATCAAAATAGGTTAATTAAAAGTATATTTCATCAATAGATCAATAGACAGATTGTAAGTGTTCAGTCCCCCTCTTAAAAAAAGAGGGGTTAGGGGAGATTTTATTAAATAAATCCCCCTCAATCCCCCTTTTCCAAAGGGGGAGGTGAATACTTACGACAGATTAGTTACAATAGTTTTTTTAGCTATCAATTTTAAGGTCTATATTTTGACCATAAAGCGCAGGAAGAACATGAAGTCTAAGGAAATAAAATCTTCACGCGGAGGCGCGACTTTTAGTCGCGCACGAAGTTTTATGTATCTTAAGGCGAGCTGATTTGAGTTGGTCTAATTTTATAGATTTTGAAGATTATTTTAGGTCTCGTGCGCGACTAAAAGTCGCGGCTCCGTATACCTTTACTCTTTTAAGTTGATAGTCGTTTTTTATTAGGATTTAATATGTTAGAGCTGTATTTAGATAGTGCGGATATTAAGCAAGTCGCGCGTTTTCAGGCGTGTTTGCCGATCAAAGGGATAACGACAAACCCAAGTATTCTTGCCAAGGCGGGAATTGGCGTTAATCAGTTATTGGCAGAATTAAATCCGCTGCTAGAAGAAAAAGCACGATTTCATGTGCAAGTTGTTAGTCAGTCATTGGATGAAATTATCGCCGAAGCACGTCAAATTACAGCTTTACCTTATGATGTGGTGGTTAAAATTCCTGCAACAGAAGTAGGAATAGCGGCGATTAAACAATTGCATAGTGAAGGCATTCCTTTATTAGCGACTGCGATTTACAGTGTGCAACAAGGATTTTTAGCGGCTTTAGCGGGCGCGGATTATTTAGCCCCGTATGTGAATCGAATTGATAACTTTGGGGGTAATGGCGTAGAGGTGGTAGCGGGTCTGCAACAATTATTAACCCAACAAAACTTAGCGTGCTGTGTATTGCCCGCTAGTTTTAAAAATACGCGACAAGTTTTAGACGTATTAGCAACGGGCGTAGGCGCGATTACTTTACCTGTAGAGATAATGGAACAAATGTTTATTCATCCTGCTGTACCTTTAGCCGTTGAGCAGTTTAATAAGGATTGGCAGCGGGTTTTTAGTCATAAATTAGCATTTGAAACGTAACGACTCAGAGATATGGAGGCGCGACTTCTAGTCGCGCACGAAACCCAAAACATCCTAAATTTAATTAACAATTAACAATTATTATAACGCTGACCAATTAATTTCTTTTGCCGTTTGCTGATTAATCACGCATTGCTTTAAGGTTTCTGCCATAACCGATTTCGTCACCGTTAAAGGAATACGTGCCGACATTATTTCAGCTTTCTTTTGAGGGTGTAAGGGTGTTTTATCAGGGTTAGCATAACCTTCTGGAAAAGCAGGTTGATTATTTGCACCATATTTATCTGTCGCGCCAACGGTATGCAATAGCTCATGCGCAATAATAATATTATTTTGTGCTTGTTGGCGTTTGTCTCCAAAGGCATGAACGATGGCTAAAAGTCCTTTATCCATACCTAAAGAATGTTGTAACACGCTATTATCATCAGCTTTGTGATAATGCAAAAACACGCGCACTCTATGATGGTTCGATTCGGAATCAGGCGTATAACGAAACGCCCAATAGCGAAATTTTAAGCCCCACCAGATAATCTCTAAGGGGCTAGAGTTAGGGGTCGGTGTTGGTGGAAAATGGTCAGTTAATGTCTGACCTAAAGTCGTTAACGTCGGTTGTGGGGTAACAATGGAATAATTTTTACTTTGACGCTGAAAAAAATCATCAATTTCAATAAAATCATCTTCTTTCAAACCTGAGATATAGTCAGCAACCTCAGGGCTGTTATCTGCATTAAGCGGATAAATAACCACGTTTAAAGGACTCGCCCATGATTGCGATTTTAATTTTTGAGTTTTGCTATAAAAAGCGACGCTTGCCAGCAGTAGCAATAAAATTAAAATACGGATGATTTTAAACAGTTTCATGGTTTAAGAGTAAAGTGTTAACGCAACTTCTTGAGCGTTATTGTCATTAATATAAAAGCCTCGTAATTCCAGAACGCCTTTGGTATTTAAAGAAATAATCAAATATAAAACCTCAGGGTAATTTGCCAAGGCTAAATCGGTTGCCGAAGGTATCGCGGGGCTATTAGGATGAGAGTGATAAATGGCAAATAATTGCTCGCCTTTTTCACGCATGGTTTTAAATACGCCAATTTGTTCGGCGGCATCTAAGGTAAATTTGCTTTGAGGGTGTTGGTCGGTATTTGTAACATGATAACAACTCACTGGCGTATTATCTAAGCTACCGATTAAACCGCAAACCTCAGCGTCGGGCAGGCTTTGTGCGTGTTCTAATAATTTCTGAGTTATTTTGAGAGGGATTTGGATTTGTTTTTGATTCATAACAAAACTGATTTAAAAGGCGAATAATTATCGTTAAATTAACATACGCCTAAAAAACTGTCAGCTTTAAATAAGGACTATCAACTTAAGGTGGGGCAGACCTCCGAGGTTTTTAAAACCTCGGAGGTCTAATTTTCAATGTTTCTATTTAGCTTAGAATAGTGACTTTTAGTCACGCAGAGCATCTTCTTTCTAGGATTTGAGTCATTATGACTCGTGCGCGACTAAAAATCGCGTTTCCAAATATCAATTCCTTATTTCGCCACAAAGATTACCTTGCATTAATTGCTCTATTTGCTTTTCATTCCATTGATGAAAGTCTTTTAAACTTAATAAATAAATCAATTTACATAAGCTCGCAGTCGCGATCATATCTAATGCGCCAATCGCATTAATGTCAGTATCCGCTAACCATGAACCTGCGGCATAAGTTTTTAAATTTACCGTTCCTGTTAATACTTGAGTGCAATCAACAATCATCACCCCTTGTTCACGCGCTTTTTTTAAACATTGATAAATCGCACCGTCTTGAGGTGATGAGACATTACCTGAGGGAAAGTTTCCGCTACCATAAGATTCTAAAATAATGCCATCGACACCTTGCTCTATACATGCTGATAACATGCCTGCTAAAGCACTACTATTTTCATCATAATAAGCAGGAAATGCCAAAAAAGGCATGACGGTAATTTTATTAATTTGCTGACTAATATGCTTTAACTGTTGTTGGAGTTGTTCGCGGACAAGCTGGTTTTCCAGAGAAATTTTAAAATTAATCGCCTTGCTGCGTATATATTCAACGGCTAATGAAAATTCAATACCTTGTTGTCCTAAAACTGGGTAATTAGGCGTAGAAAAAGCGTTAAATTCACTCGCATTGCTTTTAATCGCTCGATTTCCTCTCAACAGCGTATTATTAAAATAAATACAAACTTCTGGAATTTGACTATAGGCTGCGGTGACAGCACCGCAAATATTTTGCAAGGCATCGGTATTAAAGCGCAGTGTTAATGTGCAGCTCTCATCATGCTGACAAAAAAGCGGTAATTGCGAGCCTGTGATAATAATGGCTTTATTCAGAACGGCATTACACTCACCTTGCGAACTTAAGCCAGTTAAAAAGAAAGATAAGGCGGCAGCCGACCATGCCATCGTATCCGTACCATGTAAAATAATAAAACCGTCATACTCAGCATAATGCGACAAAATAAGCTGAGCCATTTGGCACCAATCGCTAGGTTGTAAGTTCGTGCTATCTAATGTTTTATCCAGAGAATCGGAATAAAAATTAATAAATTCAATACTGCAATCAGCATACTGACTTAAAAGTATCGGTGAGATGAGGTAGGAAAAGTCTTTTTTAAAGGCATCGGAGCTTAAGGGTTGAAGAGGAGAACCGACACACCCAATCGTACCGCCTGTATATAATATGGCTAATTTCATAACAATTAATAATTAACAATTGATAATTATCAACTAATCTCCTCTGTTAAGACGAAACAGCAGCTTTGATTACGTCCTTGAGCTTTAGCTTGATAGAGGGCCGCATCTGCTCTATGTAAAACATCTTCATAGTCCTTATCATTTTTTGATAACACGGCTATGCCCACGCTTACGGTAATATGCACCGTCCCTTTTGGATTTTCAATGGCTATATTAGCGGCTTTTAGGCGTAAACGCTCGGCAATCACTAATGCGCCTGCTTCATCTGTAATCGGTAGTAATACCGCAAATTCTTCTCCGCCTAAACGAGCGGCATGGTCTATAGAACGTAAAGTGACGGTAAATATTTCTGCAAAAGCGCGTAACACTTGATCACCTGTTGCATGGCCATAAGTATCATTTACCTGTTTAAAAAAATCTAAATCAAGCATTAATAAAGCAGCAGAATGTTGTTCCAAACGATTTAAACGCTTAGTTTCTTCTTGTAGGCGTTCTAAAAAAACACGGCGATTAAAAAGTCCTGTTAAAGAGTCAGTATTAGCAAGCTTTTGCAGTTCTTTTTCCATTTGTTTGCGTTTACTAATATCTTCTTTAACGCCCACAAAATGTTCTATAGTCCCTGCTTTATTTAATACGGGGGAAATATTTAATTCTTCGTGATACAAATGCCCGCTTTTATGTTTATTGATAATTTCTCCGCGCCACGGTTTCCCTGAACGCAGTGTGTCCCACATTTGTTGATAATAAGCTTGGTCTTGTAATCCTGATTTAACTAGCTCGGCAGGCTTTTGTCCTATGACATCTTCCAGAGTATACCCCGTCAATTTTGTAAAAGCAGGGTTTGCCCATTTTATAGCCGCATCCACATCAGTGATGAAAATACCATTTGCGGTTGCTTTAAGCGCGGCGATTAAAAGTGCATTACGACTTTCCATTTCCGTACGGTGTAAGGTATAGCGTATGGTGCGAATTAAGGTGTCTTGACTAAAATCACCTTTTACCAAGTAATCAGCGGCACCTGTTTTTAATACATCTAGGGCAAATTCAGTATCATCTTGTCCTGTCAAAACGATAATAGGAGTTTCTCCCGAAAAAGCTTGCGTGTTTTTTAAGGTATCAAGTCCGAATGAATCGGGGAGCGATAAATCTAGCAGCAAGAGGTCAAAACTATGGTTACTTATTTGTTTTTTTGCATCATGCAAGCTTTCTACCCAGTTAACATTAAAGTTAATGACTTTAGTACTACGCAGGTTAATCTGTACTAATTCCGCATCACTCGGTTCATCTTCGATTAAAAGTATTTTAATGGTTTCAATATCACTCATAGTTTTCTCTCAACAGGGAGGCACACTAAAGTAAACCAATAATCTTCTAGCTGATTAATCATCGTCATAAAACGTGTTACATCAATAGGTTTGGAAATATAACTCGCTGCCCCTAATTGGTAAGATTTTAAAATATCAATTTCTGCTTCCGAAGTTGTTAACACCACAATGGGAATACTTTTAAACGCATCATCGGCTTTAATTTTCATCAAAAACTCATGACCGCTCATGCGTGGCATATTCATATCTAATAAAATCAAATCAGGCCGTGGGGCATCTTTATAACATTCTTGCTGTTGTAAAAATGTGAATCCTTCATAGCCATCAACAACATGATGCAAGTTAGTGGGTTTGTTGCCTTCTTCAAGGGCAATTTTAACCAGATAGGCATCGGCAGGTTCATCTTCTAATAATAAAATATCAAAAGGAGCTAAAGGTTTATTTATCATTAGGATTTATTGTATTTTATTATCTGTGGAAATTCTAATACAACAGTGATTCCACCGCTGATATTTTCTTGTAAAAAGATGCGTCCATTACAACTTTCTATAATACGTTTAACGAGAGCCAAACCTATACCCGTACGGTTTTGGTCATCATTGATTTGTAACCGTTCAAACACTTGAAATACACGCTCATAATGTTGTTTTGGAATCCCTACGCCATTATCCATAAAGTAATAATAATTTTTTTTAGCCTTAGATTCACTTTTAATTTCTATCTCTAATGGTCTGTCGGGGTGATGATAATACAAGGCATTATCTAACAAGATATAACAAATATCATATAAGCGCGGTTTGTCTATCATGAGTGGCGGTAAGCTATGAATAGTTATCGTCGCGTTAAGGTCTTCAATAAGTTGTGCATGATCTTGCTGCGCTTTTTTTAAAAGCGGTTGAAACTCTGACTTCTCAACAATGCCCTGTGGGTTTTCTGAGGCAAGAAAGCGTTGAATATCTTTAGTTAAAGCGCGTTGACGAGTCGCACTTTGTTCTATAAACATTAATGACATTGCCGCATCTTTTGTGAGCAATTCTGAATTTAGTTGCGTTTTTAAACGTTGAACAAAGCTAATTAAACGACGAGGAGGTTCTTGTAAATGATGTGCCGCAATATTGGTGAAATGAGCCAAATTAGTATTAGCCTGTTGTAACTTTTCGGTCATTTTTTTACGTTCGGCTATTTCTGAGAATAATTGTTGGTGAGACATTTCAAGTTGTCCTGCCATATTATTAAAGGTTTCGGTGGTTTCCGCTAATTCATCTTTACCTTTTATAGGAATGCGATAATTTAAATCACCTGCGGCAAAACGGCGGCTTGCATCGCGCAACACCATTAATTGCCGTACTAAATAGCTGCCTAATAACCAAGAAAACAACGCCACTAATAAAATATTTAATAAGGCGACTGCAATCGCCCACTGCCATGTTTGAGTCAGTAGCTCATCCAATGGCTTAACTGAAATACCAAATTGCACCTCACCATAATTAATTTTAGCGACACTAACAAATACATGTTTATCAAATATATTGTCATCTATTGTTTCTTGTAGTGATTTATCAGCGGTAAAAGCGCGTTTTAATAACTCACCATCGCCTCCTTCTCTCATAGTAAAGCCTTCATCATCTATAAACCGCAAATAGACAAATTGCCCTGTCTGTAACATATCCGCCACAATATCATCTAATGTTGCAAAATCATGGGCGATAAGTGCGTCTTTAGCACTTGCGACTAATAGCTTTTCGCTGAGTGAAACACGACGCATCAACTCATCTTCATTCGATTGGCGCAAGGTATGCAACGTACCGATCACTAATAAACTTAATAGGCTAAGCTCAATTAATGCAATACCTAAAATGGTTTTGCTACGAATACGCATCTTAAGGGCTGTCCATATTATTAAAGTGCTGCAAATGGTTTATTTTTAAAGCGCGTACATCATCCCATTCATTATCTTGTGCAGGAATAATTCCCTTTAATCTTAGTGGCAGTAATAATTTACGACCCATGTCATCGTCTGCCAATGATGCAAAAGCGGCGCGTAATTTTTCAATAATGTCTTTATTGATAGAAGGGTGAGCGGCAAAAGGATGGGGGGTATAACTTTGGGTTGTGCTTAGAATGCGTAATTTTTTTCGTAACGCTTCATCAATAGCATTGAAGGTGCGATGAATTCCGCCCCCTGCAATATAACGCCCACTAGCGACTGCTCTATAAACTGAATCATGTGAATTGACATAAATAGCGTTAATATTTATATTTTCTGCGGAAAAAGCCGCTTGCGTCAAAATAGTTGCCGCAAATGCTGCTGGCGAAGGAAAAACCAGTGTTCGTGCTGTAAGCTCGTTGAGTGTTTGGTAAGGACTGTCTTTTTTTACGATGATAATACCTTGCAAACATCTCTCTTTAGCTTTAGCAAAAGCTTGATAGGCAACGGTTTTATGAAAAACGATATAGTGGTAAGGGTTCATATAAGCTAAATCGTATTGGCCTTCACTCAAGCGTTTTTCAAACTCAGGAATATTAGGAGCAGTACGAAAGCGTAATAATATCCCAGAACGCTGACTAACCTCTTGTAATAACGGCCCCCATTGCATCGCCAGTTTTAATGCTGAGTATTGAGGGACAACACCAAACGTTAGGTTTTTTATATTAGCGGTTTCTTTCGCTTGTAAACTTAGGGGGATTAATAAAAACAGCCATAAAAGAATGATTATCGTAAAGCAGGGGGAAATGGTTTTAATCGCGCATGAAAGTTGGTCTCCCTTCCCGATAAAACTCGACTGAGAATGACGTTGAGGTTCGGTGCTACTCGCTACATTTGCTCGCAGAGTATAAAAAAAATTAATGATCGGTTTTATCATGCTTTTCATCACTGACCTCTTTAATAGGTAAGGTAAATTTAAACATCGCTCCTTGTCCTTCTCCTTCTGATTCCACCCAAATTTCACCGTCATGATGTTCAACAATTTTTCGACATAAGGCTAAACCTACGCCAGAACCCTCAAAATGGCTACGAGATTGCAAGCGCGAAAAAACCTTAAATAAACGCTTTATTTGCGTAGGCTCTATGCCGATACCATTATCAGACACCGTTACTTGAAAAATATCGCCTTTTATTTTGGCGTTAACATCGACTTCAACGACCTTATCAGCAAGATGATACTTTAAAGCATTACCCATTAGGTTTTGTAATAAGCGCGTTATTTCATCGCGGCTAGCAATGAGTTTAACCCATTCACCGCTAACATTAATGCGCCCCCCACTATTTTTAATCTCTGGCGCGAGAAAGGCTAACGCTTCATCTAATGAAGAACGGGTGTCAATGAGCTTCATCTCTTCGGTTTTACGCCCCACTCTGGAAAAATCTAATAACGCTAAAATCATTTCATCCATGCGTTTTG
>WTBX01000209.1 GCA_013138855.1 Methylococcaceae bacterium | reverse complement strand
CCTATTTTTGTGAGTGAATGGTCTTGAACAGTACCTCGATGTAAAGTTGTAAACTCTCGAATGGTGTTTCTGTCGCCAATTTCAAGATGCGTAATTTCATTCGCATACTTTCTATCTTGAGGGTCTTCACCTATCGAAGAAAATTGATAAATTCGATTATCTTTACCAATTTTCGTAGGCCCTTTAATCACTACATGAGGGCCAATAACCGTTCCACTGTCAATCTGGACATCTGCGCCAATAATAGAAAAAGGGCCGATTTTAACGTCATCGGCTATCTCAGCATTAAGGTCAACAACCGCTTTAGAATCAATCAAAATTATTCAACCATCGCAGCACACATAATATTAGCACTGGCGGCAAGCTCGCCATCCACTTCGGCTTTACATTCAAAAGACCAAATATTACGTTTACTTTTTAAAAATTTAACTTCAAGCATTAATTGGTCACCTGGTACAACACGACGTTTAAAACGCGCTTTATCAATACTTGCTAGATAATAAGTCATACCTTTGCCTAACTCTTCTGGTTCGGTTTCTGATGCGAGTAAACCTGTTGCTTGTGCAAGAGCTTCTAAAATCAATACACCTGGCATGATAGGCTCATGAGGAAAGTGTCCTTGAAAAAATGGCTCATTATAAGTGACGTTTTTTAAGCCCAATAATCGTACACCAGGCTCGCACTCTACAACCCTGTCTATTAATAGAAAAGGGTAACGATGAGGTAAAAATTCTTGTATTTGTAAAATATCTAACTTTCCAGACATATGCTATGTATTTGCTAAACCTTTAAGTGAATGTTATCTAAATTATGTTAATACTTAGAAGTTATTTAATTTTTCTTGAACGCGAGAAGTGACATCAAGCTCATCTGCGGCATGAATAACACCATCTGTTAACAATAAATCATAATCATCTTCTTTAGCAATTTCTTTAATCGCTTCGATAATACGTTTTTGTAATTTTCCTAACTCTTCATTACGACGTAAGTTAAAGTCTTCACCAAATTCTTGTTGAGCGCGTTTAGCTTCTCTTTTTTTAGCGATAATGTCTTTTTCAAGGTTACGTCTTTTAGATTCACTCATAACGCTAGCATCTTTGGTTAATTTTTCTTCCAGCCCCTTGATGTCGTTTATTTGTGATGCTAATTGCTTATCGCGTGGAGAAAATTCCTGCTCCAGACGTTTTTTAGCTTGTTCTGCTTGAGGGGCTTTTTCTAAAACTTTAGCAACATTAACAAAGCCTATTTTTAATTCAGCGTAGCTAATATTGACGACGAACATTAATGCGAAAAACAACGCTATTTTACTTTTCATGATTAAAAAATCTCCAGTGTTTTAAATTTTACGAAATAGCATTTACGAAATTCGTAAGGGTAACAGTTAATTATAGGGGAAAAAGAGGATTAAGGAAAAGGACTGCTTTAAAATCCTGAGCCAAAAGAAAATTGAAAGACTTGTTCTTCGTCATTATCACCAACATTTAGTGGTTTTGCGACGCTGACAGATAATGCACCAAAAGGGGATAGCCATTCACCTGATAATCCGACAGAGTATTTCATATCATTGACGGTGAAACCATCACTCACTGTGCCTGCATCAAAAAAAGCACCCAGCCTGACGGAATTTAAATCTTCTATGAAAGGCACAGGAAATAATAATTCTGCCGAACCTACGATTTTACTTGAACCACCAAAGGGATCATTTCTTGAGTCTCTAGGGCCTAAAGTATTATCATCAAAACCCCGTACTGAACGGACACCGCCCGCATAGTAATGTTCAAAAAAAGGCAGGTCTTTAATATCACCATAGCCATCACCGTAAGCAAGTTCTCCATTTAATCTAAAGGTAAAGTTTTGAGTCAATGGGAAAAAATGTTGATGTTTGTAGGTGACTTTATAATATTCTAAATCACTTTTAGGAACTGTGGCTAATGCAGAAAGTCGTTGTTGTCCGCCTTCGGTAGGGAAAATGGCTCTATTCAAGGTGTCATGCGTCCAACCGATAGACAGTGATAACGTTAAATATTTATCACCATTTGCTTCAACAAAGTCAGAAATTTCAGTGGATGAAAACGTAGAGGCGGTTAGTTTCGTATGTCTAAAATCAATATTAAAACGTAATCTGTCATGCTCATTTAATGGCAGTCCAAAATTTAAGCCTGTATTAAATACATCGGTAGAATAATTCGCAATATTCGCTTCTTCGGCATCTCTCGCTCTATAACCTATATCATAGCCTAAGCTCACACCATCTAAAGTGAAGTAAGGGTCAAAATAGCCAAATCGGTATTGAGTGCTGACATCACTATTATTAAAAGCGAGATTTAAGCGTTTACCAGAGCCAAAGATATTGTCTTGAGAAACATTGGCATTAAAAATAATACCGCTAGTTTGTGAAAAACCGACCCCTGCTGATAGGTTTCCTGAGGCCTTTTCCGTGACACTATAATTAACATCAATTTGATCGGCAGAGCCTACAACAGACGGTGTTTCTACATCAACTGTTTCAAAATAACCTAAGCGTTCTAATCGTGTTTTAGAACGTTCAATTTTTTTAGTGGATGCCCAGCTAGATTCCATTTGGCGCATTTCGCGACGAATGACTTCATCACGCGTTTTGCTATTGCCTTTGATATTAATTTGACGTACATAAATGCGTTTACCAGGATCAACAAAAAACGTCATGGCAACGGTTTTATTATCATCATCAATTTCTGGCACCATATTGATGTTAGCGAAGACATAGCCTTCATCACCTAGTCGTTCAGAAATATTTTTAGAGGTTGCTGTCGCATTTTTACGTGAAAAAATTTCGCCAGGCCCTACATTGACTAATTTAATTAATTCTTCAGGATCAACAATCAGATTACCCGCTAATTTGACTTTATTAAGGGTGAAAATATCGCCTTCTTTAATATTAACGGTGACATAAATTTCTTTTTTATCGGGTGTTAATGAAATTTGCGAAGATTCAATATTAAAATTGATATAGCCTCGATCTAAATAATAAGAACGTAAACGCTCTAAATCAGCCGATAATTTTTGTTTGGAATATTGATCGTCTTTGGTATAAAACGATAATAAACCTGTGGTACTCATTTCAAAGTTTTTTAGCAATTCGTCTGTTTCAAAACTGTGATTACCGACAAGATTAATTTGCTTAATGGTCGCTGCTTTACCTTCGGCAATATCAATGTGAATCCCGACACGGTTACGCGTTAAATTAGCGACTTTAGTTTCAATTTTAACCCCATATTTTCCTTGGCTAAAATATTGTCGCCTTAATTCTTGCTCAACTTTATCAAGCATTTGCGGATTAAAAACCTTGCCCTCTGACAAACCCACCGCTTGCATGGCTTTTGTCAATTCTTCGGTTTTTAAATCTTCATTACCTTCAAAAATTATTTTAGCAATTGACGGATATTCTCTAACATTAACTACTAAGGTTGAACCTTGTCGTTCAAGTGAAACGTCTTTGAAAAAACCCGTTTTAAATAATGCACGAATCGCTCTACCAACATTATCGAGTGAAAATTCTTCACCTTTTTTGACAGGTACATCTTTTAAATAATCATAGACCGTTCCAACGGGTGTTCTTTGTAAACCGTTAACTTGTATGTCTTCGACGATAAAGCTTTCTGCACTGTAGGCAACAGGTGATGCAAGTAGTGATGCAACTAATAAAGGGGGGACTATAGAATATTTCACAAAATTACCAAGATGGGAAGACAAGCATGATGCGGATTATATCACGCTCTTTATTTTATCAAACAAGCAACATCAATTTACTTTAAGCGCGGTTCACAGGAAAAGCGATGACATCATCAATCGTAGAGCTTGCTGTTAATAACATTAATAAACTATCTAGTCCTATTGCCACACCAGAACAATCAGGAAGACCTGCGTTTAATGCGGCTAAAAAGCGAGAATCTTTGACGACAGAAGGCCGCTTATTTTCTCGCCTAAAGTTAATTTCCTGTTCAAAACGTGAGGCTTGTTCTGTTGCATTAGCCAATTCAAAGAAACCATTTGCTAACTCTATACCGTTAACAAAAACCTCAAACCTATCTGCAATCGCGGGATTATCAATATTAATTCTAGCTAAGGAAGCTTGAGAAGCAGGATAACCATAAACTAAATAAATGCTATTTTCAGATAAAGTTGCTTGAATCTTATGACTGAAAATAAAATCTAACCATAAATCATGATTGTCTTCACACAATGTAACCGCATCAGGAATGTTTTGAGATAAAGCATAGGCTTGATACGTTTTAGGGGAATATTCCAACGCATTTAAGCCTGTTTTCTGAAAAAATAATTCGCTATAGCTTATTTTTTTAACAGAACTTATTGACAATACTGCACTGAGTAATTCGGCAACTTCATTCATCAATTTCTGCAAATTAAAATCGACGCGATACCATTCTAAAATTGTAAATTCAGGGTTATGAAAACGTCCTGACTCACCGTTTCTAAAAGCTTTACAAATCTGATAAATAGAGCCACTTCCCGCTGCTAATAAGCGTTTCATTGCAAATTCTGGCGAGGTTTGTAAGAACAGTGTTTGTGATTCAGGGTGACGATGATATTCGCTACTAAAAAAATCTAATTGCGGTTCAGTGCCTGTTGCTTGAGATAATAACGGCGTTTCAACTTCCAAAACATCACGTTCTGAAAAAAAACGCCGTATTAACGTCAGCATTTTTGCCCGTTGTTGTAATTGTTCTAACTCACAACTAGGCTGCCATACAACTTCGGTCACTATTCTTTAGCACGCGAAACATATTCACCGCTACGCGTATCGATTTTAAGTAATTCACCGATTTGCACGAATAAAGGCACACGCACGACTGCACCTGTTTCTAAGGTTGCAGGTTTACCACCACCGCCAGAGGTATCACCTTTCAAACCTGGATCTGTGTCGGTCACCGTCAACTCAACAAAATTAGGGGGCGTAATTGATAAAGGTGCATCATTCCATAAGGTCATGGTACAAATATCTTGATCTTTTAACCACTTCATTGAATCAATAACCGCATTTTCATCCGCTTGATACTGCTCAAAGGTATCAGGAACCATAAAATGCCAAAATTGACCATCAGAATATAAATACTGCATATCTAATTCAACAACATCCGCACCGTCAACCGATTCGCCCGATTTAAAGGTTCGCTCTATAACACGCCCTGTTTTAAGATTTCTAATCTTAACGCGGCTAAATGCTTGACCTTTACCTGGTTTGATAAATTCATTCTCAATAATTGCGCAAGGGTCTGCATCAATCATGATTTTTAATCCAGCTTTAAATTCATTCGTGCTATATCTAGCCATTTTTTTCCCGTAAAACAAACAAAAAATTTAACCGACCATTATAATGGAGCTGACTAATGATATAAACTAAAACCGTATCTACTTTAAATTTCAGGGTGTTGGAAACGCGACTTTAGTCGCGCACGAGTCGTAATTGCTCAAAACCGTAGAACACACACTCTGCGCGACTAAAGCCGCGCCTCCGTTTACGCCTTTCCCTGCTTTTTAAAGTAGATACCTAAAACCCTATAAAATCTTGATAAAACTTCAAAATAATACTTGGCAACATCAACTTAGAGATGCTTTTAAATCTATTCCCGAACTTTGTGATTATTTAGAACTTAATACTATTGATATTGGCTCGATTCAGGCTCAACAAAATTTTCCGCTGCGTGTTCCTAAAAGCTTTGTTGAGAATATGGAAAAAGGCAACCCTAATGATCCCTTATTAAAACAAGTTTTACCTATTAACGCTGAGTTACAAACCGTTGCAGGCTTTAGTGATGACCCAGTCGGTGATTTAAACGCGATGACTGAAACGGGGGTGATTCATAAATATCATGGACGCGCCTTACTTATTAATACAGGCAGTTGTGCGATTCATTGTCGTTATTGTTTTAGACGCAATTTTCCTTATAACGACTATCAACTCAGCAAACAAAAACAGCAAAACGCGCTTGCCTATTTACAAAATCATCATGAAATTAAAGAGGTCATTTTAAGCGGCGGCGACCCTTTATTATTATCAGATAATAAATTAGCCGAACTTATTAGTGCTTTTAATCAAATTCCACATTTAAAACGCATTAGGATTCATAGCCGCCTGCCTATTGTTTTACCTGCTAGAATAAATAAAGGCTTAATTGACGCACTTACACAATCGAATAAACAAATCATTATGGTGGTTCATTGTAATCATGCGAATGAATTAAGTTATGAAGTGAGTGAGGTTTGTCAGATGATGCAATTAGCGGGGATTAAGCTTTTAAACCAAAGCGTTTTATTAAAAGATATTAATGACAATGTTGTAGAACTTTGCCGTTTAAGTGAAAGGCTTTTTGAAATAGGTGTGATGCCGTATTACCTGCATTTGCTTGATAAAGCACAGGGAACAGCACATTTTGAAGTGTCGAGAGCTGAGGCGTTGTCATTAATGGAACAAGTACGAGCACGTTTATCAGGGTATTTAGTGCCTAAATTGGTGCAAGAAGAAGCTGGAGCGAATGGAAAAACGGTTGTTTTTTAAATATTGAGAGTTAAAAGTTCTCGTAACCCATTGAAATTATTAATATTTAAAAATCATTTCAAATTCATTAGAATGGATAGGTGATTTTATAATAACTCCATAATTTCAATAACTTAGAGAGTTTAAGGTTTATTTAAACTAAAAATTCTTCGAGAACTTTTGACTCTCCAGTTTAAATAATACTTTGAAGCTGATAGATAATCTTCTTTATATACCATGAAGCGCATGAAGAACATGAAGTTAAAACCTTCATGTTCTTCATGCGCTTCATGGTAAAAACCTAAGACTGTTTAGTCTTAATCCGATATTCAGCCGAACGCGCATGAGC
>WTBX01000362.1 GCA_013138855.1 Methylococcaceae bacterium | reverse complement strand
TTAGACCTCCGAGGTTTTAAAAACCTCGGAGGTCTGAAAACACGATTAATTCAGGGATACCATCCCTTAAAGGGATGTTATCCCTGAGTTACCTATTTATTTAGGAAAAATGTCTTTTCATGCACTTCATGGCAAATAAAGTTGAAAAGCCATTAAACACACAAATTGTCGTTTAAAAGAGACATTTGTGTGACAAGTTGCTAAAAAGCAAAAGTTAATTTTATAATTTAGCGAATAACACTATATAATTAGTGGGCTTTTTAGGACTATATATCTAAATCATTCAGAAGAAGTAAGGGCAGCAGTTAAAACTCGAATTTCTGAGGATGATAGCTTATAAGATATATCATTATTTATATATTTTAAGATGGAAAATTTAATGAAAAAATTATTACTCGTATCAGCATCCATTGCTGGCGCAGTTCTTTCTGGGTGTGCTACGCAACCTGCAACGTTTAAATCATTTCAAGCAAAAGATTTAAATCATTTAACTAAATCAGCGGAATATAAACAAAAAGCGAATAACTTTTTTGTGATTAATGATTCTTCTGATTCTATGGAAGAAACGTATATTGGCAATGCTATTTCAGCTGAACCTTCTGCTATTAAGTTAGAAATCGAAAAAGAATTGCTTAGTCGCATGAACAAAACCATTCCTAATATAACCTTAACATCAGGATTACGTAGTTTTGGTTATGGTAAATGCGTTAGCTTAGGCGGCTATTCAACACTTAATCAAGCAGTTCAATCCTATTCAAAATCTGCCTTTAATTCAGCCATTGAGTCATTAGCGTGTGCTAGCGGCGGCTCACCTATGGATAAAGCGATTGCGACAACGCAAGCAGATTTAACCGCTAATTCAGGTAACACCGCGTTAATCATTTTTAGTGATGGTCATGATTTAGATGGCTCGCCTGTTGCTTCGGCTACCGCTTTAAAAGCACGTTATGGTGATAAGCTTTGTATTTATACGGTTTGGGTAGGTAACCCTGATGAAGTTGAAGGACGTAGAACTTTATTAAATGTATCAAATAAAGGGGCTTGTGGTTTTAGTGCCTTAGCTTCAGATATTGCTTCTCCAGAAGGAATGGCGAAATTTGTTGAACAGGTTTTCTTTAAACGTGTTGCTTTAGTTGCTTCAGAAGGCGATGCTGATTTAGATGGTGTTTTAGACAGTAAAGATCAATGCCCTCAAACACCATTAGGTGCGACGGTTAATGTTCAAGGCTGCTGGATTATCAAAGGTATTCATTTTGATACCGCAAGACATAACATTAAATCTAAATATCATCACTTGTTAAACAATGCGGCAACTGTTCTGAAAAGAAACCCAGGTTTGACTATTGAAGTACAAGGTCATACTGATAACGTCGGTTCTGATAAATACAACCTAGGTTTATCTGAGCGTCGTGCTAATGCCGTTAAGCATTATTTGGGTCATAAAGCAGGTAAAAGTGCTTCTTTAACTTCAAAAGGTTATGGCGAAACTAAACCAGTTGTAACGAATGAGACTGCGGAAGGTCGTGCAATCAATCGTCGTGTACAATTAGAAGTTATTAAAAGATAACTGCTTTGATGATTGTCCTAAGTTAGGGTGTTCATAGAAATGAGAGGGGAATATTGTTTTCAATATTCCCCTTTTTGTTACTAATAAAGAATGAAGATTAAACAAGATTCCTCAGTATTTTCCGTGAAAATATGGGTGTAAGGACTGGCAGTCCTCCCGTAAAGTGAGGAAAATCCAGAGAGGACTGCCAGTCCTTTTGCAAAATTATTTCAGTAAACCTAAAATATATTTTTACCATGAAGTTCATGAAGATTAAATCATTAAAACTTCATGTTCTTCATGCCCTTCATGGTTTATAAGTTTTATTAAGTTGACCAATATAGTTTCGGAAGTTATTAAAATCGAATCCCTAAATGTCGCTATAAAGCACCGCTTTCTTGTAATAACTTATAAATAGCTTCTGCCATGACTTGGTAACCTTCTGCATTAGGATGCACTCTATCTGATTTTAAGCCAGAAGAACTTAAAATATCAGGTAAGGTTTCAAGGTCAATGGGTACATTTTCCGCACTCGCAACTTGTTGATAGATTTCCGCACTTTCCAGCATTAATAGACCAAAACTAGGAACCCCTAGCATTACAATTTTAATATCACGTTGTTTCGCAATCGCTATCATTTGTTTAAGGTTTTCCGCTGTTTTCTCTCGCGAAATATTCCGTAAAATATCATTGCCGCCATGAATCAAAATCAATAATTGTGGTTGATGTTTATCTAACAGCATCGGCAGACGATTTAAACCTGCTTGACTAATTTCGCCTGCAACTCCCTCATTAATGACTTGATGAGAACTGAGTTGTGCCAAAATAGCAGGATAACTACTTTCTCTCTTAGCACCTGTTCCATAGGTTAAACTATCGCCAAATGCCAAAATAACAGCATCACTCGCTAAGGGAGTAAAAACTTTTTCATCATTGCCACAAGCATTTAAAAATAGAAATAAACAACACAATAAAATTTTTTTCATAGGATAAGGGTTAGAAGTGCAAAAAAATATTTTGATTACAGGAGCCGCCAAAAGAATCGGCGCGAGCTGTGCCAAACTGTTACATAGCCAAGGCTTTAATATAGTCTTACATTATAGAGGTTCTGAAACACAGGTGCGCCAACTTTGTAATGAGTTAAACGCGCAACGCGCTGATTCTGCAAAAATTCTACAAGCAGATTTATTAGATTTTTCAGCCTTGCAAGAACTTGCAGAACAGGCATCTTCGGTTTGGGGAGGAATTGATGTATTGATTAATAACGCGTCTGCCTTTTATCCACAAACCGTTGATAACGTCAGTGAAACAAGTTGGGATGAAATGCTCGGCAGTAACTTAAAAGCACCGTTTTTTTTATCGCAAGCTTTAATGGCAACATTAAGCGAGCGTAAGGGCTGTATTATAAATATTATCGACATCCACGCCGAACGTGGACTTAAAGAATATCCAGTTTACAGTATTACCAAGGCAGGTCTAGCTTCTATGACAAAGGTCTTAGCGAAGGAACTCGCCCCACAAATTCGAGTTAATGGCGTATCACCGGGTGCAATCTTATGGCCAGAAGATGAATTATCTTCCTCTGCAAAAACAGAAATAATTGAAAGAATTGCCTTAAAACGTGCGGGAGAACCAATGGACATTGCCAAAGCCGTCGCTTTTTTAATTAATGATGCTGATTATATTAGCGGGCAAATTATTAGTGTCGATGGCGGGCGAACCTTGTTTTGTTAAATTTCAGATAGCCTTTATTTTCCTGTTTACATTTATTCAGCATTGGAAACGCGACTTCTAGTCGCGCAACGAGTCATACTTACTCAAACTATAGCAAGAACACACTGCGCGTAAGTGCTTAGTCCCCCTCTTAAAAAAAGAGGGGTAGGGGAGATTTTATTAAATAAATCCCCCTCAATCCCCC
>WTBX01000285.1 GCA_013138855.1 Methylococcaceae bacterium | reverse complement strand
TTAGACCTCCGAGGTTTTTAAAACCTTGGAGGTCTTTCCCTCGCTACTTTAAAGCATAATAACGGAGACGCGACTTTTAGTCGCGCAGTGTGCATTTTATCTACCGCTTAAATACATGACTCGTGCGCGACTAAAAGTCGCGGCTCCACCTGAGCAGTCACTATTTTAAAAACTAATCTGAAAGTCCACATGCCAATTTCGAGGTTGGGCGGAATGAGAAAAACCACCTGCAACCCATTCAGAATTATATTTTTCATCGGTAGCATTATCTAATAAAAACATCAGTGACCAGTTTTTATTAGGATCTTCAAAACCCACTTTTAGATTTAATAAATTAATCGCAGAACGCGCCGTACTGTTTTCAGGATCCCAGAATTGTTTGCCGCGTCGCTCAAAATCAACACGTCCGAAAAAGCCTAGCCATTGATTTAAGGGGGTACGATATTGTAAGCCTGCATTAAAAGTATATTCAGGAATATAAGGAGCGTAACTACTGACTAAACTAGGATTTAATGTATATTTTTCGATATTACTAGAGGTGTAACCAAAAGAAACATAACTATCTAAACCTTCCATCCAACGATTATTGATTTCCAATTCGCCCCCAATGATTTCAACCTCATCAATATTGACTAAAACCTGCCCATTAATTTCGCCAAGAAAAACAAAATAAGGTCTATTCTTTTGCTCGGTGACAAAAAAGCTACCATTAATTTGCAGCTGTTTATTAAACCATTCACTTTTAAAACCTAATTCAAAGTTTTCAGTTTCTTCTGATTTAGTAACATCTTCTACGCCTTCTAAACCAATCTTAGCCGCAACCGCTCCGACACCATTTTGATTAAATTGCCCACTATGAAAACCAATCCCCCAAGAACCGTACATACTGATTTCAGGCAGTAATTGATAGCGTAAGGCGACGAGTGGTTGGAATTTAGAAAAGGTTTTTTTATTCACCGCATTAGGCTCACCGCTGGTATTAAAAGAAGATACGGTTTGTCTTCGTCTATCAGAGTCATAACGCATTGCAAAACTTGCTTCTAAATCTGCCGTAAGATCGTAAGCAAAATTTGCAAATACTGCCCATGCGGTATTGTCATTATCATCACCCAGAAATGATGACGTTGGATTACGAGAATCAGTCGTCGGTTGGCGTTCTATTTTTATCAGTCCCAAACCCTTATCATCACTAGAAGTCGTAGAGATGAATCGCTCTGTGCTTAAAAAATACGCGCCTAACACCCAACGAAAATCCTCGTCATCATCAGAAGTTATACGAAACTCTTGGCTAAAAATATTCATATCGACAAATTGTGATTGTCCGCCATCGACCACTAACGCACCTCCAAACAAACTCCGCGTTAAACCTGCGGTATAAGGAAATTGATCGCCTAAAACAGACTCTTCAACTCGATGCCATGAGGAGATGGAGGTTAAGGTCGCAAAGTCAGCAAAGTATTCTACTTTTAATGAGACCTCCTCCATTTCACGCTCACTTTTTCCTAAATTATTAGCGGTGAAATTTCGAGTAACTTGATCGGCACCTTGATGGGTAAAATCAAATGGCTCTGCCAAAGTAGGATCTAAGCTGGCATTATCTGCGCCAAGAAGGGTGGGTTGATGGGTAAAATTTAAGCCTCCCGCTTTTTCTCGACTCAATTTAAAATTTAAATCGACATTTAAACGCTCCGATGCCAGCCATTTTAATTGCCCTTTAAAAGAAAGGTCTTCTTTATAATCAACTTTTTGTTGTAAAAAACTATTATTTAAATAACCCTCATGTTCCAAATAACGACCACTTAAACGCAATAACAATTCATCTTCAATCAATGCGCCACTAATAGTAGCTTGGGTTAAATATTCATCTGCCTGTCCATACCCAAAACGCCAATGACTTTCCCACTCATTTGTCGGTTGGCGAGTATTTATCAAAATCGCACCGCCCACAGCATTACGACCATATAATGCACCTTGAGGGCCACGCAAGACTTCTATGCTTTCTATATCATAAAGTTCACGAGGAAACTGGCGTGAATTTGTTTGTAAAACCCCATCAATCACGGTGGCAACAGGGGGTTCACCATTACGGACTTGGCTAATCCCACGAATAGTTAAAAAGGATGTTCCGATAGATTGAGATTCCGAGAGACTAACATTAGGCGTTAACCGAATAAAATCACTGATACGGTCAATTTTCGCATCATCAATATTTTCACTCGAATAGTGAGTAATACTCATCGGTACTTCTTGAACTTTTTCTGAACGCATTCTGGCGTTAACCGTCATATCCTCTAACTCAAGATAACTTGTGTCTTCTGCATTAATCGAAAATGATAAAAATACTAAGGGTAATAAAAAACAAGCTTTGCTCATCCTAAACAGATTTATTGTAATTTTTTTATTTTCCGAAAAGGTTTTCATACTGCACTTAATATATAAAGTTTAAATCAAATAATTAATACACTCTAAAGATATAATTATTTTAATAATTCCATGTTAAATATAAGGAATATTTAAAAATTATACATCAGTGCGATAATTAACGAACTTTTGTAAGTAATTGTCCATAAGTATCTTAACATTTTTAAATTCAAGGTTAAGCATCGCTTCCAGTGTTTTTTTTTTGTTAAAATACTTTTGAACACTTACTTATTTCTCAAAATAAGCTTACTCTCTACTTAGTTTTTTTGAATTCGTTCATAATATTTAGTGAACATGAACAAGTTTTACTCTTTTTAAATCTCCCTAAAATAAAAGGATACCCCTATGTTTGCTCCTATCGCCGCTATATTTATTGCCGTCTGGTTTTATCAAACCGCAGCAAGCTCAGGACAAAAGCCTATCTCGTGGGCTACCGCTGGCATTATTGTCTACTTTATCAGTGCTGTATTCTGGACATATTTTATCAACCCTTCGATTAAAGATAGTGCGATACATAATCAAAGTGCGATGTTAATTTTTATTTCGCGTTATGCTTATATTGTTTTCGCACTGGCTTGTGCGACAGGATTCAAAATACTGATGTCTAAAAAAGTTGTTCTTGAAGAATCATCGAGTGATGAAAATAGTCTAAAAAATGAAGAGCAATAATACTTGAAATTAAATTTTCGCATTAATCTTCTAAATCGCCTTTTAAAATGAATCTATGGTTTATATTAAAGAAAAGAAAGCTAATTTACTGTTTGTCATTATCGTATTACTGGTAGCAGGTTTTATGCTTTATAGTCTTGAGCGTAATACACAAAGACAAATGGAGCTTTACAAGCAAAATATTTTGCAAGAGGCGATTGCGCATTTTGATAATATGATTATGACACGCAGTTGGAACGCGCTCTATGGCGGTGTGTTTGTCAAACCTACAAACGGATTAAAACCTAATCCTTATTTAAAAAATAACAGCATAAAAGATGAACACGGCAATTTATTAGTCAAAATAAACCCCGCATGGATGACACG
>WTBX01000020.1 GCA_013138855.1 Methylococcaceae bacterium | reverse complement strand
ACTTGATAATGCCGTTGAAATGGGCTTGCGTGGTCATTACTATCAATCCGTTTGCCCGCCAGAAATTCACCGACTCTTTCAACGCTATAACCGAGCGGCGTATGATGTTTATCAATGTCGAGCAAATTTAGAAAAGCTAGATAATAAACTTGATAAGAAAGAAGATAAATTATTAAGTGATAAGCTTTCAGATGATGATCGCTCAAAAATTAGGGTAAAGCTTCGTAGTTTAGACAGAGAGCGCGAACGCTTACGTGATGATTTATATTCAAGCGAACGCAGGCTAGATCGTTTACTTGATAATAGAGGTGGGTATTATTAAGGCTTTAAAACCTTAGGCATATTAAAAAGGCTGGGCGATGCTAAAAATTATTTATCACGGTGTTATTTGTTTATTACTCAGCACCTCTTTTGCGATGGCAAAAAATTCGGTGTTTGAGAAAAAAAGCATTGCGTCTTATTACGCCGATAAATTTCATGGCAGAACCACAGCAAGCGGAGCAATCTATGATAAAAATAAATTAACAGCGGCTCATACCACTTTACCTGTTAGGTATGGCATTAAACTTTTAGTGACTAATTTAACGAATAAAAAATCAGTCATCGTCATCATTAATGATCGCAAACCTGTCTTAAAAAAAGCTCCGTCCAGAACGATTGATTTATCCTATGCGGCAGCTAAAAAAATAGATTTACTTAAAGTGGGATTAGCAAAAGTTCATTTGGAGGTCATTAAGCCTAATGCACCCGCACCTTTAACCGTGCCTATTTTTTCTCAAAAGAAAAAAATAGTCCAGCCGCCTTCCAAAAGCAATAAAGCTAAACCACCGCTACCTGTTTTATCTAAGACAAAAAAAACAATCTCAACGCCCGTTAAAAATAAACAACAGATGCCACCTCCTCCTATACTTGGAAATATAAAAACACCTTCGATTTTTCCAGACGCTAAAAGTAATCAAATTTTCCCGCCCTTAAATTCCCCCCTAGCCTCTTATTATCCCGATAGCGTACATGGATATTTAACAGCAAATGGTGAACGCTATGATAGAAATAAATTAACTGCCTCTCATACTTATTTAGCTTATGGTACTCAAGTCAAAGTAACTAATATTGAAAATAATACCTCAATCACCGTTCGTATCAATGACCGTAAACCTCCGCACCCGACTCACATAATGGATTTATCTTATGCCGCCGCAGCGCGTATAGGCTTAATTAAGAAAGGAGCTATGCCAGTAAAACTAGAAACGGTAACGCTAAATTTGCCTTCTCCAGCACCTGCAACTAGAGTCAATCCAAGAAAAATACAAAAAATTACCGCCTCTTTTTACCCAGATTCACTAAATGGCAGACTTACCGCGAGTGGTCACTTTTATGATAGACGTTTATACACCGCGTCTCATAAAAATCTTCCTTTTGGGACTAGAGTAAAAGTAACGAATCCGCAGACAAAACGAACCATGCTGGTGGTGATTAACGATAGAATGCCTGCAAATTCTCCTAAAGATATGGATTTATCTTATGCTGCGGCTAATCATATTGGCATTCTTCAGTTGGGGGCGGCAATGATCTATATAGAAATCATAGGAAGTCAGCCATTAAATAATGTGCGATCCGCCTTATGCTGCTAAGGAATGAAACCCGATAATACCCGAAACTAAACCTGTCAGGTCTTTAGTGGAGCTTGATACTCTGAGAAGACCTGACAGGTTTTTGTTGGTAAGTTTCGGGTGTTATTGTGTCTTATTCCTAAGCTTCAAAAGCATCATGGATAATTAAAAAGAACAATCACACGGAACGTCGCAAGAGGGCATATCACAGCCACCGCAAATAGAGTCGCCATTTTTATCAGGAATGCAGCCTTCGGCAGTCTCACAACCTAATTCGATACAATCACCCTTTTTATCCCGCCACCGTTTTTTTCGTTCTTCATTGGCTTTTCGGCAATCTCGAAACCGTGAGCGACTAGAATAAAACCCCTTAATACAGCCTTCACTTATAAAAATCTGCTTAACCGCCTGTGAGCAGGAATCCCCGCCATAAACACTCGCATAAGCACAACGAAAGCCTTTATACGGTGAAATATATTTTTGATAGATGCTGATAAAAAATACCGCAATGTATTTCACAGATTCCCCTTTTTTTTCTGATTCCCAAGCTCTGCTTGGGAATCCAGTTCATAAAGCTCCTGCTTCATGTTTTCGAGAAGCGGAGCTTCGAGAATTTTCTCCCAAGCAGAGCTTAGGAGCCAGACTAAATTATAGATGCGGAATGTAGGCTCCATGGCGATCAGCGAAGGAAAAATAGAGTTTTTCCTTTTAACTCTTTCATTGTGTCTAAATGACATTGTTTTAAAGAAACCAGCTTATTTCCTAAAGCAACCATTGATACATTAGTAGCCATTATTTCTACTTCATTCGCATAACTTCCTAACATAGAAAACCCTAGCATTAAAGATGTTCCTGCTAATTTATGAGCTTGTTCAGATATTATTTGAAAGTGTTTAAGTTGATAAGCTGTGTCAATTTCATGAATAGTTTTTGTACTAGATTCATAAAATTTTTGTAATAAATCACAGACTTTCTTTTCTCCTAATGCAACATGATGTTGTTGTAAAATCATTTCATCAATATAGAGTAATGGTTTTTTATCATTATTTTTTCTCATATATTTTCACGCCTCGACTGTAAATAATTTATTGCTTCTAATTCGTAAATTTTAGCTGCAATATCTTTATAATTTCACAACTTTTAGTAAACCTCAGCAGTAAAAATATAGCCAACACCATAAACGGTGACAATAATTTGTGAATCGGAAGAGTCTTCTTTGAGTTTATGACGTAATCGGGTAATTAAAACATCAATACTTCTTGAGGTCGCTTTCATATCTGGGTCGATAACATTCTGAAGTTGCGCTCTTGTCACCGTAGTATTTGTTTTTTGTACTAAAGCTGAAAGTAATTTAAATTCAGCACCTGATAGCAGTGTTTCTTCACCTTCTTGAGAAATTAAACAGCGTTTTCCTAAGTGAAATGTCCAATTTGAAAATCGAATACAAGGTGACATATCATTAGTGGAAGCGACTAATTGCACTCTACGTAAAACACTTCTCACTCTCGCTAAAAGTTCGCGAGGCTCTACAGGCTTACAGATATAATCATCTGCACCTAGTTCAAGTCCAATAATGCAATCTATATTCTCATTGCGCTTAGAAATTAAAATAATACCTACATCAGAACGCGCCCTTAATTCACTTGTAATCGTAAAGCCATTTTTTCTTGGTAAATTTACATCAAGTAACACTAAATCTACGGGTTTTTCTAACAGTAATTTCTCTAAACTAAGGTAATCTTCTGCTTCACTTACCAAATATTCTTCAAGCTCTAAGTAACTAACAAAGAGTTCACGTATCACGGGATCATCGTCAACAACAATGATATGAGATTTTTTTTCTTGAAGCGACATAACGAGTTTTCTTTAAACAATGTTAACAAAATGTTAATTAATTATTTCAATGAATTAGCAAGCTTATAAAGACATATTAATATCTTTATTATATTTTAGCAACTGAGCAACTACTCTAATAGCACATTATTAATAGTGTTTTTATCTAACATTCTTTATAAGCCTCTTGAGCATATTAAAGGGTATTTCAATTAGAATGACAACAATTGTATAAAGTACGGAGAAAGTAAAATGAAAAAATATAACAATAAAATACTAAAAACAGTGTTTATTACATTGCCATTATCTTTAGCATTTATTATCAGCACTCCACAACAGCTATCAGCAGAAGAAATCAGTGCTGAAAAAGCACCTAAAGTAAATGTTTACAAAAAAACTCAACGAAATAAGAGAGGAAGAGTAACTAAAAACAAAATATATCTTAATTATCGTTTAGAGCCTAGTAGTAAAATATATAGCCCTAACAAGGAAGGAAAAAAGATGACTAGCCGTGGAGAACGGAAAAAAAATAACAATACCGCCAGCGAAACAAAATTAAGCAGTAAAAATATTAAAAGAAACTGTACGAAACTTAATGTAAAAAGAAAACAATGTAGCGACCGCCTTTAACTAATTAGACTACCAACTTAAGACGGGACAAAATGCAGGGCTAGCCTGAGGTGATGAAAATCCATCATTTTTGCTTAATTTTATGTCGTTCCCACTCTCCGAGCATAGGTATCTAAACAACTTTACTCTCGTTCCAACTCGAAGCGTTGGAACGAGTAAATAACAGCCATGTAGGGTGGGCAAGATTTTTTCGTGTAACGAAAAAACGCCACCCACCAAAACATTGTGCATAAATGGTGGGCATCGTTATCTGGCTTCGCTCAATAAGCTTGCCCACCCTGTCATAATCTCTTAAAACTCTACCAATCAAGCGCGTTTTCAATTCAGGATAAAGTAAACTACTCACCGTGTTACCGTGCCTTTAATCAAATACCAAACCGATAAAGCCCTTTGAGGTTTTCAAAACCTCAAAGGTCTGCGCCTACTCATCAAAAGGATTTAACAACCGCGCACCGCTACGCTCAACATCAGAAATATTGCGCGTAACTAAAATCAAATCGTGTTCAATAGCTGTTGCTGCTAAAAAACTGTCGATAACAGGAAAAGGATCGCCTGCGTTGATTACTCCCCAACGATTTGCAATGGTTTCAGTAACAGGAAGTATGCGACCACGAGCATTTTTCTTAACTTGCTGTAACCAATTTTCCAACGACATTGCCGCCACCTTATCGCGTTTTTGTATCTTCTCAATACCGCGTTTAATCTCACCAATAACCAAGACAGAAATATAAATAGAATCCTTATCTGTGGCATTAAACCACAGACGTACATTTTCATTGCAACGATGTTTTTTGCGTAATTCAGACAATACATTAGTGTCCACTAAATATCCCATGATTGCTCTCTACCATAGTCTTTATGGACGCAAAAAATCCTCATCAGTCCCAACATCTGGCATAGATGACAATAAATTTTTCCACTGGTCATCAGTCGTTGAAGCTGTTTCCACCTGTTCATCCACCAATAATAAAACCCGCAAAGAAACGCCATCTGGGGCAATATCTGGAATGCGAATAAAATGGTCATGCGCTGTTGCTTCAAATTCAATAGCTTGCATAAAAACTCCTTACAGTTCGTTGTTATATAAATATATTAGACCTTTGAGATTTTTAAAAGCTCAAAGGTCTGCACCTACTCGCCCCCCGCTAATTAAAACTAATCTCAACTTTGCGATGTTGTTTCATACACTCACGCAAATATAAATTAACCAGACTTTCATAAGGAACTCCCGCTTCAACTGCCATATTATTTAATAATAATCCATCACATCGGGTTCAAGCTCAACACTTTGCTCAAAGCTGGAGTACAAAACATGTTTTGTACTCCGAGTATTTTTATAGATTACTTAAGATTAGAGGTACTAGCTAAATCATACTCTGCTTTCATAACCCACCACCTTAACGATTTTCATCAAAGACCAAGTAGATAAAAATTTAATATTTATACCATAAATAATAACACCTTATTTACTAGCCTATTTTATAAAATAGGCATTTAAATTAAACCAATCCAAGAAGATAATCTAACCAAGTAATTGGTAAAATACGTTTTAAAAATCCAAATAAATAAGTTGGAAATGTCACGTAATAACGCGCTCTAGGATTTTTTGATTGTAAAGCGTGTAAAACTTTAGCCGCCACAGCCTCTGAATCTAAGGTAAAAGGAACAGCATCACCTTCATTTTGTAACCTCTCTTCTATCGCTAGGTAATCTTGATGATGAACGCTTAATTCAGGCTTGATATTTTTTTTATACATCGCAAAAGCATTTTTTCTAAATTTACTCCGAATAGGTCCTGGTTCAATTAAAGAAAAATAAATATTAGTATCAATAACTTCTAAACGCAAAGTATCAACTAATCCTTCCAAAGCAAATTTACTGGCGTTATAAGCTCCTCGATATTTCATTGCCACAAAACCTAATACCGAGCTGTTGTAAATAATCCGCCCATGACCTTGTTCCCGCATAATTGGCAAAATAAGGTTGGTTAATTCATGGGTTCCAAAAAAATTAGTTTGAAATTGTTCAACTAAAACATCACGACTTAAATCTTCAACGGCACCTGGTTGACCATAAGCCCCATTGTTGAATAATGCATCAAGTTTGCCATCCGTGAGTTTAAGTAAATTATCCACAGCTCGCTGAATACTTTGGCTATTTGCCAAATCTAATTGCAAAGTTTCAAAACCTTCCGATTTTAATTTATCAACATCTTCGTCTTTTCTTGCCGATGCAATGACACGATAACCTGCTTTTTTTAAGATTTTAGCGGTGGTGTAGCCGATGCCACTGGAGCATCCTGTAATCAAAATTGTTTGATTTTTTAAATTCATAAATATAAATAAAGATATCTTATTATTACTATTAGGGAGGCCATTTTCTGTGGATAACTCACTATTTTAATTTATAATCAATAGCATAGCCTGTGGATAAGGTTGTTGATAACCCTGTGGATAGCCTGTGGACAAATTGTGGATAACTTTTTTTTTTCGTAAATTTTCGAGTTATCCACAATTTGTCCACAGGGTTATCCACAGGGTTATCCACAGGCAGGGTTTCAGTTTTGCAAATCTTTTTGTATAATCCTCTCCCCTGATGACTCGATGCAAAAAAAACAAGGAGCCTCCTCGTAAATGACAGCTAATAGTATTACTGAAAATCAAACACTTTCCTCTCTGCAAGGGCTGAAAAGCTATATCAGCGAACAAATCATAGGACAGGATGTTTTAGTTGAAAGAATGCTGATTGCTTTACTTGCGGATGGACACATACTGGTTGAAGGCGCACCCGGTTTAGCAAAGACTAGGGCAATCAATGTTTTAAGCAAGGGCGTTGAAGCAAATTTTCATCGTGTTCAATTTACCCCCGATTTATTACCTGCGGATTTAACAGGCACTGAAATTTTTAGACCGCAACAAAATGCCTTTGAATTTCAGAAAGGGCCATTATTTCATAATTTAATTTTAGCGGATGAAATAAATCGCTCCCCTGCAAAAGTGCAAGCGGCTTTGTTAGAGGCGATGGCAGAACGTCAAATTACCGTCGGATCTTATACTTATCCGCTGCCGCCGTTGTTCATGGTTATGGCAACCCAAAATCCCATTGAGCAGGAAGGCACTTATCCACTGCCCGAAGCACAGTTAGATCGCTTTTTATTGCATGTGAAAATAAGTTATCCACAGGCAGAGCATGAAAAGGCGATTTTACATCTTGCCAGAAGTGAAGCAAAAAAAGAAATTCGCCAAGATATAACCCCTGTCGATTATGTGACCCAAGAGGTTTTATTTCAAGCGCGAGCGCAAGTGCTTGATGTACACATGGCAGAAAGTCTGGAAGATTATTTATTGCAAATAATCCTAGCAACACGCGAGCCTAAAGCCTATGGTGAAGATTTAGGTGGCTGGTTGCAATATGGTGCCAGCCCTAGAGCTAGCATAGCCTTAGACCGTTGTGCTAGAGCCAAAGCATGGTTGGCTGGACGTGATTTTGTCGCCCCAGAAGATATTCAAGATATGGCGTTTGATGTATTACGTCATCGTATTATTTTGTCTTATGAAGCGGAAGCAGAAGGCATTAGTGCTGATTATTTTATTGAGCAATTGATTGCCCGCATTGCTGTTCCGTAAGATGTTTTTCAAACGAAAAGTAATCCACAGCCCTGTGGATAACTCTGTGGATAACAGGGGTTTGGTTGTGGTTAACTTGCCTTTTTTGGTGAATTTGTCCCAATCAGCCAAAGTTATCAACCTTTTTCATCGTCGAATTCGCTCTCAACTAAGCGGTGGTTATGTCTCTCAGCATAAGGGTCGCGGTATGGAGTTTGATGAGGTCAGGCTTTATCAGGCGGGGGATGATATACGCACGATGGATTGGAAGGTGACCGCGCGTACAGGTAAAGCTCATACGAAAGTTTTTAGGGAAGAGCGCGAACGTCCTGTGTTTATCTCTGTGGATAACCGTAAAACTATGCAGTTTGCAACGCGGGGCGTGTTTAAGTCCGTTCAGGCAGCAAAGCTTGCAGCCCTGATTGCATGGGCGGCAAAGCATCATGGTGATAGAATTGGCGGGCAAGTGTTTGGCGAGGATTATTGTCAGGAAATCAAGCCGCAGAATGGTAAACATGGGGTATTACGATTTTTAAATACGCTAGTCAAACCGTCGGAAGCCTTCAAACAGGTATTTTCATTTGAGCGCGTTCTAGCGCGTTTACAGCAACATGCTCGACCCGGTAGCTTGATATATTTGATTAGTGATTTTCGTGGACTCAGCGAGACTACAGAGAGCTATATGGCGAAATTATCGCGTCATTGTGAACTGGTTTTAATCTTTGTCTATGATCCTTTGGAAAAATCCTTGCCAGAACAAGGTCGTTATCGTTTTACCGATGATGAAAGTGATGTGACCATTGACAGCTCTGATAAACAGACGTTATTGAGTTATCAACAGCGTTTTCAACAGCATCAAAATTATTTGGAATCATTAGCCAAAAAACTCGGTTTATTATTAATTCAATGTGATACCACCGCCGAAGCTGTGGAGTGTTTACGTTAATGGAGCCAACTCAATTACCTTTACGCGATATTCATCTTCCCGAAGCGATTAGTTGGTGGCCGTTCGCGCTGGGCTGGTGGTTGTTGTTAATCTTAATTCCGCTGACGTTGTTCGCGCTGATGTGGTTGTATAAACGACTTACACGCAAAACTGCGGTTAAGACGGCTAAAAAATTACTCATTCAATTCAAGCAAGATAAAGCGATGGCTGATGCTGATAAAGTTGAAGCAATTTCTGCTTTAATTCGTCGTGTTGCGATGAGTGTGAATCCGCGTTCGGACTGCGCTAGCTTGACTGGGAAAGCATGGTTGGCTTATTTAGATAATTCATTGGAAGATAATGCGTTTAGTGAGGGGGTAGGGCAGGTGTTAATTTCTGCTAAATATCAAAAGAATATTGCTGATAAACTTAATATTGATGAGTTTATCGTATTAACTGAACGCTGGTTGAAAGCTCAAAAAACCTAACGGAACTGCGACTTTAGTCGCGGAAGCATTAAAACTACAACGTAACTTTGTTTTTAAGTCTCGGTGGCGTTACCACCGTATTCGCGACTAAAGTCGCGGCTCCAAACTAAATAATTATGATTCATTTCCATTGGTCTTGGGTGTTATTAGCCCTTCCCTTGCCTTATTTATTTCGCGTGTTATTGCCGCCGCAACTTAATAGCGAGCAAGCGGCATTAAAAGTCCCTTTTTTAGACGACTTATCCACAGGCGCGACTAAAATGGTGACTAAACCCCAGCAATGGCCGCTATGGTTAGCAATATTGGCATGGCTATTATTAGTCGTTGCCAGTGCAAGACCGCAATGGTTAGACGAGCCAATAGAGCAAGGGATTAGCGGCCGCGATTTAATGCTGGCAGTCGATTTATCAGGCAGCATGGATGAAGAAGATTTTCTGTTAAAAAATAAGCGCGTAAATCGTTTAATGGCGACTAAAGTCGTCGCGACCGATTTTATCAGGCGGCGTGTAGGCGATAGAGTCGGTTTAATCTTATTCGGCACGCAAGCTTATTTACAAGTTCCTCTGACCTTTGACCGAGAAACCGTTATCACCTTGCTCAATGAATCCTTCATAGGCATTACCGATGATGAACCTGCCACTTCAATCGGCGATGCGATTGGTTTAGCCGTTAAGCGACTGACTAAAGAAGACGTTAAAAGCCGCGTGTTAATTTTATTAACCGATGGTGCCAATACCGCAGGTGAAATCACTCCGATAAAAGCGGCTGAATTGGCTGCAAATAGAGATTTAAAAATTTATACCATTGGGGTCGGTGCGGATGAAATGTTAATCCGTAGTTTTTTTGGAACCCGTAAAGTTAATCCTTCTAAAGATTTGGATGAAAAAACTTTAACGGCGATTGCAGATAAAACAGGCGGGCGTTATTTTCGGGCAAGAAATACCGAAGAATTGGATAAAATTTATCAAATTTTAGATGAATTAGAACCTGTGGAAAAAGATAAACAATATTTTAGACCGCGCAGTGAATTATATTTTTATCCACTGGCGATCGCTTTATTGTTAATGGGAATGATTTGTGTAAATCGCCTAAGAACTTAAATTCAAAGGCGTGAAAAAACACGTTTTTTCACAAGGCTTAAAAATCCTATTCATCTGCCGCTTTTGGCTCCCTGTCATCAACAGGATGCAACTGCAAATTACAACGCATTTGATTGGCGTATTTAAAGCCCACATCTTTAATGGCACTTTCTGGAATGGCATGGAGACTCATCGCCGTTATCATTCCCGCTTTTCTAAAATCACCTGATTTTTTAATCATCAATGACAACACAAACATCGCTTCATCTTCAGTCATTTCCTCGGCATCAATCATTTCCTGTGCCAGTTTTGTCACCTTAAGAAAGGCTTGAACTCGCTTTTTACGATTGACGAAACCAATAGACGGCATGACATCAATTAATTTTTTATAAACGAGAACGGGGTCATTAGTATTCATAGTGGTTTGAGGGCTGCGCGTGATTAAAAGCCGTTGATTATCTGTGATTTTAGTTAATTTGCAAAGTTGTCAGTAGCGTTTAATCAAAGTTAGTTGATATTTAAGGGCTTGCTGATTCAATTAAGGGTGGAATAAGGCTTAAGAGAAAAAGTGATTTTTAGAGAGCCTTAAACATCAAATTTCAACTTAAAAATGATTTTGTCCTTAGCTTAATAATGTTAAAGTGAGTGGGGTCAATCTATAAATAATTTGACTTTTTATAACAATAACTGGGAGAGAAACCAATGAAAATTAAAACACTCATTTTATCGGCAGCATTATCTATTTTTGCAGCAAATAGCTATGCAACTAATGTAGATGATTGGGTTTATAAGGAAGTGACAGGGAATTTAAAGTCTAGTGCAGGCTGTAAAGTTAAAGAAGTTGCTATGAAAAGTGCTGTTAAGCCCGTTCGATGGAAGAAATATACCAAACTGTTATGTCAAAACATCGCTTATGGGTGGACACTTGATAAGGTTTTAGATAAAGGAACCATCGCGTGTGATGAATGTGGTGGGGATTTTGAGGGTATGTATCGCTGCCATGCCGAAAATGTTAAGGTTATGTGTAAGCAGGTGACCAAATAGCAAGGGTATAATCTTTAGGTCAGGTTATATTATCGCCTTGATTGTGGCATGGTATTGCTTGACCTATTTGTATTATTTTAGCGATTGGAAAAAATGACTTCAAAGCGTTCGGTGTTATACAGTTTTCGGCGTTGCCCTTATGCTATTCGAGCAAGATTAGCGTTAAATTATGCTCAAATTAACGTTGAATTACGCGAGGTGAAATTAAAAAATAAACCTCCGCAAATGTTGGCAGTTTCTCCTAAAGGCACCGTGCCAGTATTGTTGACAAGTCATGACGATATTATTGAAGAAAGTCTGGAAATTATGTATTGGGCATTAGCGCAGCATGACCCAGAAAAATGGTTGCATGAAAATAAGCAGATTGAAATTAAAGCGTTAATTTCAAAAAATGATGGTGAATTTAAATATTATTTAGATCGCTATAAATATGCGGATCGTTTTCCTGAATTTTCAGAAAAGTTTTATCGACAAAAGGGAGAAGTTTTTTTAATGGAATTAGAGCAACTTTTAAATAAGCATAAATTTTTGCAGAAAGACACGCTTTCTTTAGCGGATATGGCTATTTTTCCCTTTATTCGTCAATTTGCTAATGTTGATAGCCATTGGTTTGCTCAGGCGAATTATCCTAAATTACAGGGTTGGCTACAAAGCTTATTAGACTCTGAATTATTTATTGGAGTGATGGAAAAATATCCGCCGTGGGATTTTCAAGTGAATGAATAAAGCGGATTAGAATTTCTAATTGAGGTGAGAATTAAGAGGCTTGATTTCTTAGGGTAACTATTCAGGCGGAGTCGCGATTTTTAGCCGCGCACGAAGTTTTATGGATGAATTTTAAAACGAGCTTATTTTAAGCTGTTTAAATTTTAAAGATATTTTTAGGTCTCGTGCGCGACTAAAAGTCGCGGTTCCGTATATTTAGAGGCAAAAAAAATGCCATACCGTGTTAAAGCAGTATGACATTTTTATTGTTAAACGCTTAAAGCAAAGCGTTTAAGTCTTAGGCTGGTGTGACATTCTCAGCTTGAAGACCTTTTTGACCTTGAGTAACTTCCATAGTGACTCGTTGACCTTCAGCTAATGTTTTACGACCATCATCTGAATTAATTACACTATAATGAACGAAAACATCTTTAGAACCATCTTGAGCGATAAAACCAAAGCCTTTCTCATCGTTAAACCATTTAACAGTACCTTCTACTACATTTGACATACTTTTTCTCTTACTTGTTGGTCAGTTTACGCCGACGTTGTTGGGTATATATTTGTTTAATAAAGCAGGTACTGGAAACGATTTGACTCTTAATAATTCCTGTTATTGCCTGAGATTATCAATAATTCTTCAATAGATAATAACATTTTACCTAGCGTTCGCGATAATATCATAGGTAATAACTTTTCACCTAACTGTATCAGCTTTCATTCTACACATTAAAGATGACAGAATAAATAAATAAAGATGATTTTGGCTGTTAATTTAGATTTATCTCTTTTGAGTACGCTATTTTTATGAGTGAATGGGGTTAATAATGAGTCTATGAATATGCTATGTACTTAATTAATATAATAAATTGAGGCGGATATGAATTTAAATAAACTTGCATGGCGTAATTTGTGGCGACATAAACGCCGAACTTTAATCACCGCCTCCTCTATTGCCTTTGGGGTCTTGTTGTCCGTGACTTTCACGGGCGCGGGTGATTATTTTTATACACGTATGATAGATGCCAGCGCAAGTATGGGAATGGGACATATTACGATAGAAGCGGTTGATTATAATCGTGCGCCTAGTGCTAAAAAACGCTTGCAAGATATTCGTGGCTTGAGAAAGCAAATTTTAACGATTGAGGGCGTAAGTGATGCCGTGATTCGGATTAACGGACAAGCAATGTTTACCAGTGCTAGAAAAAGTTTAGGTGGCATGTTTATCGGCATCGACCCTACTTTAGAAAGCGGGACTAATAATCTATTTTTACGCTCGATGGTCAAAGGCGAAATGCTAGCGACAGCGGATAAAAATAGCATATTGTTAGGGGTTGATTTAGCGAGAAAATTAAATCTAAGCTTAGGTAAAAAAGTAGTTTATACGACGACAGATGCAACAGGCGAGATAGTGAGTGCGATTGCTAGAGTAAAAGGATTATTTAGAACGGGTGTCAGCGAAGTGGATAGTGCCGCAGCCTTATTACCTTTAGCAAGTGCGCAAAAAATTCTTGGGTATCGAGCTGATGAGGCTACCTTGTTAGCGATATTATTGAAAGATCAACGCTTATCGGTACAACTTAGAGACATTATCACCGCCTTGCCAACGTTCGCTAATCTGGAAGTCTTAAGCTGGCAACAATCACAACCTGATTTAGCGGGGATGATTGCGGTAGATAGAAGTAGCAATTATATCAGTCAATTATTAATCGCCATGTTAGTAGCAGCAGGGATTTTAAATACTTTATTGATGAGCGTATTAGAACGTGTGCGTGAATTTGGGGTGATGATGGCATTAGGAATGTCTCCTGCCTCATTATTTAAACTGGTGATGCTAGAATCGTTTTGGCTAGCCATTGTGGGATTGATTATCGGTACTTTAGTGACTATTCCTTGGTATTTATATATGGCAGAAACAGGGATAGATATGTCCGCCGCTTATGGTAACGATGTTAGTTTTGGTGGCGTATTATTAGACCCTGTATTTAAAATTCGCTTATTTAAAGAAAGCATCATTGCGATTTTAACAGGGCTTTTTAGCTTGGCATTATTAGCGGGTGCGTACCCTGCATGGCGAGCAGGACGAATCCCACCTGTTGAGAGTTTGAAGACTATTTAGTCGATAACGCTGATATTCAGCCTTGTTGCCTAATGCTATTGATTATTTCTCTATGTGCTTTCGTCATTTCTTCGCCTTTTATTTCTATCCAGAAAGTACTCCCAACATCAGGGATACTATCAATACCAATATTCCCTTCCATTAATTCAATAAGCTGTTTAGTCACCACAAGACCTATGCCTGTTCCTTGAATACGAGTACTTTCAGCCCCCAAACGCTCAAATGCTTGAAACAGGCGTTTCTGCTCGCTAGTACTTATTCCTTTTCCTTTATCTATGATGGAAATACGAACTTTTTGTTTAGACGGGGATTCAGCTTTCAGCGTAACTGTGCCATTTTCTCGGTTATATTTAACGGCATTAGTCATTAGATTAAGCAAGACTTGTTTAAGGCGCAGTTTATCGGCATAAACCAAATAATCCGTTGTAATTTTGTTATCAATATTAATTTCCGTTTTATGGGTTAAAGGCTGAATTAACATAAAACATTCATCGAGTACTTCGGATAATGAAAATTTCTGCATGGAAATTTTAACTTTACCTGCTTCAATCTTGCTCAGATCAAGGACTTCATTAATTAAGGATAATAAATGATACCCTGCCTTAATAATTTCATGAGTATTATCCAATTGTTCCAGAGTCAATGGAGGGTCATCCTCCATTTCCATTAATTGCCCAAAGCCTAAGATAGCGTTTAACGGTGTTCTTAATTCATGGCTCATATTAGCCAGAAAAGCTGATTTTGCCTTATTTGCTTTTTCCGCCTCATTTTTAGATGCGAGCAACTCCTGTTGAGCTTGTTTATGCTCACTAATATCAGCAATCGTCGCTAAAATATAAAGCTCCTGTTGTTTACCCAGTTTTAGTGGGGTTAATCCGATTTCAATGGGAAACTCTTTATCATTTTTATCTACGGCAAGAAGCTTGCTCTCTTTAGCCATTGGACGCTCAGTCGGCTGCTCTAAATAATGCTGTATATTTGTTTTATGACCTTTTTTAAAACGTTGAGGCATTAAGTCTTCTATATCCCTACCGATTAGTGCTTGATGTGAATATTTAAATAAACGCTCCATCTCTTGATTAGCATTGATGATTTTGCCGTTATTATTCACAATAATTAACCCGTTAGGGGATGATTCAAAAATCAGTTTAAACAGCAAGCGTTCTTTTTCCAGAGTTTCATTATGCTGCTGTTCTTGTTTGGAGGACATCTTTTTAATAGCGGTTGATGAACTATTAATGATTTTTCTGAATATAAAGAAAAAAAGCACTATAAACAGGGCTATTTCCCAAAGCAGCTCTTGTTGCTGTTGTTTTATATTGATAGAAAGTTTGCTAACTTCTAGTTCATATAAACGCCTTAATTGTTCGGCATTATTTTGAGCTTGAAGGAGTAGGGCAGAGTATTTTTCTGCTGTTTCGCTTAAAGGCTGTTTTTGAGGCGTTAAATTGTTTAACAGTTTGTTAACTTGATGTTCAAAACGAGAAAATGCTAGCTTAAAGTTTAGATTAGAATGACTTTGTTCCAATGTGGCTAATTTTTTTGACAATAAGCCAAGTTGATATTTATTGTCATTTGAAGAGCTATATTGAAACGTAATTCTCAAGGTGTTTGTTCTTTCTTGAATATTTAAAGAATCTAGGTTTTTATGTTCCAATTTATTAAAAATATTCTGCATTTGAAAAATAACAGAAATGCTGGGCAAATAATATTGGCTTAAGTGTTGTTGGTTTTTATCAATCATATGCCAGCTTCTAAAAATCAACAATATAAAAATCAATAGTAAGGTAAAGCTTAATAAAACCAGACGAAAAAAATAAGCCAGCAGCTTTTCAAGCTCCATACTCTTTTTATTATTTGTTTTCATGGGGAGTAATCAACTTAAGTTGACGTGCAATGGATTCAAGCGATTTAAAATCATCTTGTCTAGCAGGAATATACATTTTTGCACCGACAGCATCTAATATTTTTTTATCATTAGGATTGGCTATAGAGAGCTTAAGAAACGCTTCGGTAATTTTATTTTTTAACGAGGTCGGAAAGTTGTTCTGTATAGCCCATACATAGTCAGAGTAAGGCGGTGTGCGTGATAAAATACGTACTTGTTCTGTTGTGATGCTACCTTGCTGATACAGTCGGTCGATAATCACCGCATTGGCAACAGCCAAATCAACGTGAGCTGTTTTTACCCATTCAGCCGTTTTATCATGAGCACCCGAATAAAGCACCTCGGAAAAGTAGCTTTCGGGCGTAATATTTTCTAAAGAAAGAAAATAGCGCGGCATTAAATGTCCAGAAGTTGAAAGTTTTGAGCCAAAACTAAAACGCTTGCCCTTATAATCTTCAAGGGTTGTCGCAGTACTGTCCGCTTGTACCAGAAAATAACTATGAAAATGCACATCGACATCACGCATGACTAATGGCAATGCCCCGCTATTAATAGAAGCATTAATAAAGGAATATCCTCCAAAACGCACTAAATCAACTTCTTTACGCTGAAATTTATTCAGTAAGTCCTGATAGTCTTTGACGATAACAAACTCAATCTCAATATCTAATTCATTTTTAAGGTGTTCTACCAGAGGATTAAATCTTTTTTTTAACTCATCAGCGGAACGGTCTGGCAAGACAGCTATGCGCAGGCTTTTTATAGGCTCATCTGTTGATGGAGAACAGGATGTCTGTACCATGATTAACAACAACATTACTAATTTTAAAATGAATTGATTAGTAATAGAGATGCGGGTTAAAGTCCATTGGTTCATTAGAGGACACCTTATTTTGGAAGGACTCTTCATTTTAGTCTTAAAAGTGAGGAGAATTCTACCTTTAGTTTTTTAAGGAATTAATGCTGTTTATAACCGCCTGAATTCAAGTCTTAAGAAATGAAACACAATAATATCAGAAACTTAAAATATATTCTCACCATGAAGGACATGAAGATAAATCGTTAAAACTTCATGAGCTTCATGGTTTATAAATTTTATTAAGTTGATTATATAGTTTCGGAAGTTATTAACATTGCATTCCTAAAGCATTGCAATTTCTTCTATAAAAACCAAGTACTCAACCACGGCACATAAGTAATAATCAGCACTGCCACTAACAATATCAACATAAATGGAATCGTGGCTTGATAAATTTCGGTAATCGGTTTATTAAAACGATAACTGGCAATAAATAAATTCATACCTACAGGTGGCGTGAAATAACCAATTTGCATATTAGCCAGAAAAATAACCCCTAAATGAATCGGATGAATTTGATAGCCTAATGCCATCGGCAGCACCAAGGGAATAACAATAATTAAGGCTGAGAAAATATCCAAAATAGCCCCTAAAATCAGCAAAAAGACATTCAATAATAATAAAAAAGTGAATTTACTTTCTACATTCGCTTTCACCCACGCAAACAATTTCATCGGTACTTCGGCATCGACTAAATAATTAGTGAATGCCATCGCTACGCCCAATATTAATAAAATACTGCCTATCATTTGCATAGACTCTAAGATTATTTTATTGAGCTGTTTGATTTTTATTTCTTTATAAATAAAAATTTCGACAATTAATACATATAAAGCCGTGACGGCAGCCACTTCTGAGATCGCAAAAAAACCCCCGAAAATACCGATAAAAATAAAAAAGGGTAAAGGAATCTCCCAGATTGATTCGCGTAATACTTGTTTCGCTGTGATGAATGAAAACGTGCTTCTAGGTGGTTTTATATGGCGTGTTGTCCATGCTAACCATCCACCGAGCATCACTATCATCAGTAAAGCAGGGAGCAAGCCCGCCATAAATAATTGCGGCAAACTGATTTCTATCCCTAGATTCATTTGCTGAACAATGATGCCGTATAAAATTAGCGGGACTGAGGGCGGTAATAATAAACCTAAGCTCCCTGTGGTGGTGACTAAGCCTAAACTGAGTTTTTCGGGATAACCTTCTTTAATTAGCGCAGGGAGTAATAACGCGCCTAAAGCGACAATCGTGACTCCAGACGCGCCTGTAAACGCGGTAAATATGGCACAACTTAATAAAGAAATAACTGCGAGTGAAGAGGGCATCCAGCCAAAAAATACGCGAGTGAGTTTTAAGAGTCGCTCGGAAGTATTACTTTCTGAAAGGATATAACCTGCAAAGGTAAATAAGGGTAAGGCAACCAATAACGGCGTATCAGCAATACGGTAAATTTCTATGCTTATGACGGCTAAATCAATTTCCGAAGTATAAAAACCGAGCATGGTCGCGGCTAAAATCACCACAAACAGAGGTGCGCCTAATAATAGCATGGCTATTAAGGCGATAATGGCGGCTGTAATCATGTGCGGAAACGTAAATTAAAAAGGGAGGCTATTAAGTAGCGGCAAGCTATCATGGCAAAAGCGATAGGCATAATAGCTTCACACAGCCAGTTGGGAACTTGCTCAAAGGCAATGCCGCCGTCTTCATATTCTGAGTACACGAATACGGTGCTGTGATAGGCGATGATAAAACAGATGATTGAGCTGAATAAGTCGTTAAAGCGTTTTAGCCATTGTTGTTTTCTGCCGCTTAGTTTGTGCATGATGGCATCAATGGCGAGGTGTTTGTCATGGTGACTTGCCAGCATTGCGCCTAATAAGGCTAACCATAACACCGCGATGCGGATGTAGGATTCTGCCCAGAGAATTCCTGAATCAAACAGGTTGCGCATGATTATCTGCGTGGTGGCGAGGGTAATCATTGATAACAATAAGCCGATGGTGATGGTGGCTTCTGTTTTTAATAGAAGGTCGTGGGCTTTATTTGCCCAGTTAGGTGTTTGCATAGTTAAAAATGCCTATAAATGTCATTATCAGAGTTAATAGCCCTTAAAATCTATTCTCTTTGAGCTTATCTTTTTATTATTTTTTGCTAGAATATTTGAATGGAAAAATTTAACACTGTAGAAGAAATAACATCATGGAGATCCTTTGTATTTGAAGGTAAGGTTTATGATTTATCTCATCTTAATGCTCATACGGCAGAATATACGGATGATAGCAAAGGAAGAACCTATAAATATATAGTAACTTACAGTTTTCATTGTTTTGCAAAAGAGAACCCTCTTCTTTCCGCAGAGGATAGCAAGCTGCTTTTGTATAAAACAAGAAAAGAAAATCGCCATTTTAATTTTGAAAGATATGAGTTATCAAAGCACTTGCCGTGTATTATTTTATCCTTAGGAAGTAAGGAGACAGTTTGTTTTCATGCGGGGCATAGCAGATTTGCTAACTATAAAGTTAATGATGACAAGGGAAATACAATTAATTATTTTGTTGTATTTAAGTCATTTAAAGAAAAGAAACGGTTGAGATTGCATATAGAAAGTGCTTATCCTGTTAGCTCCTCTGAAAAAGTTAAAATGAAGAAAATTAACTTTTTTGTGATCGCTTACAATACACTTATGGGGAAGAGTATTCAAAAACCAAAGGGCTAAAATAACAAAAGCCCTCTTAAGAGGGCTTTCGCCAAGAATAAACTTGGTATTCAGAACGTCCTTACCGGGCATAGCCTCGACCACAAGGGTAACGGAATGTCATACATGAAGTATGTCTGCTGCATTCTTTGTTTAGATTATCGCTTATAATCTATGTTGTCAAATATATAAAATTTACTTAGCACGAAAATCATTTAAATGTTGATTCAACTCTTTAACTAAATCAGCTGATAACTCACCTGAATTAATCAAATTAGTTTCCGCATCATTCATTAACGTTCTTAATTCTGCCGCAGCTTCTGGGGTGGGTTCAATAAACTCTATGCCTTGTTTCTGTAACGCAGCACTTGCTTTAGCATTATCATCACGACTACGTTGGTTAATTGTCGCTAATCCTTTTTCTAGTACCTCTTTAACAACAGCTTGATCTTCTTTAGACAGTTTTTCAAAATCTTTTTTATTTAATGCTAGCACGCCAAAAACATAAGACAACGGCAATTTAGTTAAATATTTAACTTTAGTATGCCATTGCAAGGCTAATGCGCCCATAGGCGATGAGGCAACCACATTAACCATGCCTGTTTGTAATCCCATTAACACATCACGAAGCGGTAGAGGAATAGGTGAGACTGAAAATGCTTTTTGTGCTGCAATGGCAATTTTATTATTATCAGGTGCCCATGCTTTCTGATTTTTCATATCCGCTAAATTACGAATAGGATTGGTAGACATAATATAAGTCATCCCTATTTCAACAAAACCAAAGCTTAGAAGACCTTTTTTAGCCAAACCTTCTTGTAATTTTGAATCCATTTTACTGCGAACATAATCAATTTCTTCTAAAGAACGAAATTTTAAAAACAGATTATAAA
>WTBX01000121.1 GCA_013138855.1 Methylococcaceae bacterium | reverse complement strand
CCCTCTTAAAAAAAGAGGGGTTAGGGGAGATTTTATTAAATAAATCCCCCTGAATCCCCCTTTTCCAAAGGGGGAGGTGAATACTTACAAAAACATTTGAAGAATCTACAAATTAAAATAAGCTCATTTTAAAATTCATGCATGAAACTTCGTGCGCGACTAAAAGTCGCGGCGCAGCTTGAGTAGTTACGATATTTGTTATACATCTGGCGAGAAGGAAATAGATTCGTCTAATATTGACTCCCAAGCGGGGACACCCATATCAGCACGTTGAAAATAGCTAGAGGCTTGTAGGGTGTATTGCTCACCCCCTGTTTCAGCATTGATATGAGTACAACCGAGTTGAGGTGCGATTAATGCTTCTGTTGTTACCTCAATACCAGACACTTGCTGTGTATGCACACCTTTTTGTCGCCACATTTGAGCCTCTTCATCCCAATGTCGATAATAATCACTTTTAGCAAAATTCGCCCACGGCCAAAGGATTGCAGCGAGAAGTTTAGCTCCGCGTTTGGGAAGCAGTCTTGCAGGAATATAGCGATCGTACCAATGTTCTACTTGTAATGAGGTAGGCGTATATCCACAGGCAAGCAGCCATAAATCAAAATAAGGGTCTGCCGCGCCACTGCGTTCATAACAGGAAAATATTGCCCATGTTGATTCGGCAATGCAGCGTGCGCCTGCACTTGAGATAAGTACTAAACGACCTTGTAAATCAACTTCACAATGCAGTGTCCATTCGCTAGGATTTTGTTTTTTTTGATCGGTTACCCTGTAGCGCAAACCGCGTCCTGCAAATAAATAAAACGGTTTCGCATTACCTTCAACCGCACTAAGCAAAGTCGAGGCTTCTTTAGGCACTACAGCTAATTCGTAGCGCATAGCTTCTGTCTTATCAGAAATTAAAACACTTGCTAGATGAAAGGGAATGGTAGGAGAAACGCTATCATCAGCCGTTTGTACATGAAGATGAATATGCGGTTGTGGTGATCTTCCTGAATTTCCGCAATAACCAATCAAATCACCAACTGAAACCCATGCTCCTTGATACACAGCCACTGAATTTGGTTTAAGGTGTGCAACAATCACAAATAAGCCGCTATTAAGGCGAATAACGACACAATTCCCCCAATTAGCGGTGACATTGACCGTACCCACTTGGTTATCAGGAATATCATTAACCACACGCCATACTTGTCCATAAACGGGGGATAATACGGGTAAATTATAAGCATAAAAATCATCCAATTGATTACCTTTACCCGTATAACTTTTATCATTTTTCATCACAATAAAATCAAGCGCGTAACGCCATGCACCGCGATGGGTGTATTCTCCCGAAAAACCTTGCGATACTGTCCAAATCCCCATAAATGGCAATGCCAGACTTATGCTTCCTGAATCACCTGTGCGTCCCATGTTAATCATCGTGCGCTCAAAAGAACGTTCTGGAAAATCAGCTAACAAAATATTGAACCGATTGGTTAGCTGAGTATTACGCACGACGGCATAAAGCACTAACCAAGAAGCCAAAACAAATGGAGAAGAAAAGGGAACCAGAGGCACAACCTCAACCATGCGTCCTAAAGCCAATGACATCCAGCAAGCCATAATAGCCGCCAATACGCCTAAACACGCTGTTAGTAATGAAGGACTCGCAAACAAACCGCCTACCAGTAATGAAGCCAAAATAGCATTACTATCCCACGCGGTATTAGCAAGATATTCGGGCGCGGCTCCCATAAACTTTAACCAAGACAAAGCGGTTATATAGCCAAGTAAAGCCAATAATAGATAGTAACGCGAACAAATGAATATGATGCAAGCAATCAACAAACCGATGAAAGGGTTAGGTAAAAAGTAAAAATTACCGATGGCACTAAAAAATTTATCTACTTGATTGCCAAACATTGCAGGCGGAGCTAAGTAAGGATTGTACTGCAAGGTAGTTAAGCTACTACCAGCCGCACTAGTAAGCATGGCGACTAAAGCAAAAGGTAGACTAAGAATAGGCAGTTGCACCGATGACCAAACGAGCCGCCCCAAAACTACAGTAATCCAGCCAGCAAATACTCCCCCCATTACCGTTAGCGCAATCGCGCTAGCACTGATATGCCAGACGTAAGCGATATAAAGTCCTATGAGCAAACCATTAAACACGCATATTGGACGCTCTATTTTATTAGCTCCTGCTAATGCCCCCGCATACCAAGCACAAACCGCTCCCACTAGACTAAGAGTTCCTAATTGCGGCTCAATAAAAGTAATTAAAAATAGCAACGCTCCCGCTTTTTGTGAAGGCAGCAAAGAAACCCAGCCATAACCTAAAGCAAGCTCTTGAATTAATTCTTTTAAATGTTTAGTCAAAATGGATGGCATATACATTGGTTTGTTGGAATATCAAAATAATAATGTCATAGCACAGTAATAGTTGGCATACAATTTGTCTATGTAAAGACACGAAAATTAAAAATGAGTCCACTTTTCGGATATTAGGCAATGAATTGCTATGTGTTTTATTTATTCTCAATTTTTACCTTCACTCTATGAGTGTTATCAATGTTAGTTAAAGAATATGAAAAAAATATGGAAAAGTGATGGAAATCATGTGAATTTATCAGAGTTCAAGTTAATTCCAGTTTAAAATATAAAGGCAATAATAAGATAGATAAGAAGCTGAAAACACCTTATTAAACAAACCTCTCTGCGCTACAAAAAACTAAAACAGTTATGAATCATGGAAATTACGATAGAATAGGCGGTTATTCTTCTTAAAATTCAACTTCACAAGCGACTTATCCAATATGGACAAACTGAAAATAACAGGCGGCGCACAGCTTTCGGGCGAACTTAGAATTTCTGGTGCTAAAAATGCCGCACTCCCTATTCTTGCTGCAACTATCCTTGCTGACACCCCTGTTAATATCGGCAATATTCCGCATTTACGCGACATTACCACGACGATGGAGTTGCTTGGTCAAATGGGCATAAAAATAATGCTTAATGAGAGAATGGAGGTTGAAATTGATGCCTCCCATCTTGAGCATTACGAAGCACCTTATGATTTAGTTAAAACCATGCGAGCGTCTATTTTAGTCTTAGGCCCTTTAGTTGCACGCTTTGGTGAGGCGCATGTGTCTTTACCAGGTGGTTGTGCGATTGGTTCGCGTCCTGTCAATATCCATTTAGATGCTTTGGAAAAAATGGGCGCGGAAATCGTTGTCGAAGGCGGTTATATTCATGCTAAAGCCAAACGTCTTAAAGGCTGCCATTTAGTCCTTGATTTAATTACGGTAACAGGGACGGAAAATATTTTAATGGCTGCGACATTAGCCGAGGGCATCACGATTATCGAAAATGCCGCGAAAGAGCCAGAAGTCACCGACCTTGCGCATTTTTTAAATAAATTAGGCGCAAAAATCACAGGCATAGGCTCAGACGTTCTAACCATTGAAGGTGTCGAGCGTTTAGGCGTTGAAAATATGCATTATGATATTTTGCCTGACAGAATTGAAACAGGGACTTATTTAGTTGCTGCTGCAATTACAGGCGGTAAAGTTAAATTAAAAAATACAGATCCGTCTTTATTAGATGCTGTATTGGAAAAATTGCGTGAAGCAGGGGCAGAAATTACGATCGGTGATGACTGGATAGCGTTGGATATGCACGGTAAAAAACCAAAAGCGGTTTCTGTACGTACTGCGCCTTATCCTGCTTTCCCTACCGATATGCAAGCACAATTTACGGCGTTAAATTTAGTGGCAACAGGTGTGGGCATTGTTACTGAAACCGTGTTTGAAAATCGCTTTATGCACGTTCAAGAAATGCAGCGTATGGGGGCAAATCTGCGCATAGAATCTAATACTGTCATTTGTGAAGGTGTCCAAAAATTAACAGGTGCGCCTGTGATGGCGACCGATCTTCGAGCGTCTGCAAGTTTAGTCATCGCCGCTTTGGTTGCTGACGGTGAGACCTTCGTCGAACGTATTTATCATATCGACCGTGGTTATGACCATATCGAAGAAAAACTTTCTCAACTAGGCGCGACTATTCGCCGTATTCCAGGCTAAGGTATTATTCATGTTAACCATTGCTGTCTCTAAAGGGCGTATCTACGAAGACGCGCTGCCTTTACTTGAAGCCGCTGGCATTGTTCCACTTGATGACCCTAAAAAATGCCGCAAACTTATTCTCGATACCAATCGTGATGATGTGCGCTTGATAATTATTCGTGCGACTGATGTTCCTACTTTTGTTGAACACGGTGCGGCTGATTTAGGTATTGCAGGAAAAGACGTATTATTAGAACACGGTGCGCAAACCTTGTATGAGCCACTAGATTTAGGCATTGCCCGTTGTCGTATGATGACGGCGACCTTTGTCGATGCGCCGCCCATGGGTAGACGGGTTCGTGTTGCGACTAAATATGTGAAAACGGCGAAAAGCTATTTTGCAAATTTAGGCATACAGGCAGAAATCATCAAGCTTTATGGTTCGATGGAACTTGCACCGTTAGTCGGTTTAGCTGATTGCATTGTCGATTTAGTCGAAACTGGCAATACTCTAAAAGCGAATGGTTTAGAGCCTAAAGAGCTTATTTGTGAAATTAGTTCGCGTTTGGTGGTCAATAAAGCTTCCATGAAAATGAAACATGCCTTGATTCAGCCGTTAATTGACCAGTTTGAAATTACTTTAGCCAATCAATAACACTACTATGACCGATTTGAAAATGACTCGTCTTGATGTAGCAGATAGCAATTTTGCTGCGGATTTAAAAAATTTACTGGCTTGGGATGACTCAGATAATTTGGACGTTCATAAGCGCGTTTTAGATATTATTGCCGATGTTCGTAGTAATGGTGATAAAGCAGTCATTAATTACACCAATCAGTTTGACCGCTGTGAAATTAAAAATGCTAGTGAACTGGAGTTGTCTAAAGAAACTCTAAAACAAGCATGGGAAAATTTACCAGAAGAGCAAGCTCAAGCGTTGCAAATCGCTGCTGACCGTATTTTTGTCTATGCTGAACATCAAATAATGCATAGCTGGCAATTTAAAGAAGCTGATGGCACGACATTAGGTCAAAAAATTACCGCTTTAGATAAAGCAGGACTGTATGTTCCTGGTGGTAAGGCGGCTTATCCATCCTCTGTTTTAATGAATGCCATTCCTGCTAAAGTTGCAGGTGTAGGCGAGTTGATTATGGTTGTCCCTACACCGAATGGCGAAACTAATCCTTTAGTCTTAGCCGCTGCCTATTTATCAGGTGTAGATAGAATTTTTGCAATCGGCGGCGCACAAGCGGTTGCTGCGTTAGCGTATGGCACTGAGACCATTCCTGCGGTTGATAAAATTGTAGGGCCAGGAAATATATATGTCGCTACCGCCAAGAAATTAGTTTTCGGTCAAGTCGGTATCGACATGATTGCAGGGCCGTCTGAAATTTTGGTCATTTGTGATGGTCAAACCAATCCAGATTGGATTGCAATGGATTTATTTTCTCAAGCAGAACATGATGAACAAGCCCAAGCCATTTTAATTTCAGACGATGCAGATTTTCTTAATGCGGTTGAACAAAGTATTAATAAATTATTGCCAACAATGGAACGCGCTGACATTATTCGCACCTCATTAACAGACAGAGGCGCGTTTATTAAAGTCGCTAATCTTGATGAAGCGGCTGATGTTGCTAATACGATTGCACCTGAACATTTAGAATTATCGGTCGCAGATCCTGATGATTTATGTCTAAAAGTCCGCAATGCAGGGGCTATTTTTATGGGGCGTTATACGGCAGAAGCATTGGGTGATTATTGTGCAGGACCTAATCATGTATTACCGACTTCAAGCACCGCGCGTTATTCTTCACCTTTAGGGGTTTATGATTTTCAAAAGCGTACTAGCTTGATTAACTGCTCGGAAGAAGGGGCGCATGAATTAGGTAAAACGGCTTCAATTTTGGCGCGAGGTGAAAGCTTGACTGCTCATGCACGTTCAGCGGAATATAGGATTAAAACCGAAGATTAAACTTAAAAATGTTCCCGAAAATATTCAACTTGTACGATTAACTTAGCCCAAATTAAGAAATGAAACTGAGGATTACATAAGACTGGCGGCTATCCGAAAGACGTAGTCTTTTGGGTAGCTGCCAGTCCCCACTAAATACATCAATATCAGCGTGGGGGGACTGGCAGCAAACCAAAGGGCTTCGCCCTTCAGCTTGCCGCCAGTCTTTTAATCGTGCAAGTCGAACATATTTCACTCTTCTGGCTTAAAAAATAATTGTTTTTGAATTCGCTCCCGCTTCTTCTTGCACTAACTTAGGTACTAAATATCCTGATAACTGTGCTTGCACTTGCTCCATCAATAATAACGCCTCAACCCTAGACACTTCAAAATGTGCTGTTCCCTGTGCTTTATCAAGCAAATGCAGGTAATACGGCATCACACCTATTTCAAAAAG
>WTBX01000097.1 GCA_013138855.1 Methylococcaceae bacterium | reverse complement strand
CAAAGAAAAAGAATTAAATAACCTAATCGCTATGTTTGCGCATAATTTTTTAGGCACATTGCAATGCATTCGCTCCAATGCTGAGCATGAAAATAATCCGAATATTCATTTAAAAACGGTCAAAATGATGGGCGGGGCATTAACCGCATTTAGCATTATTTCGGCTGATGATGATAAGCTTGTTGAGCAACTCAAACAAGATAGCACTGGCGAAACTAATCTATCGCAATGCTTGGCGAATAACCTCGCCCTTGCTATTTCTCTTCTGCTGAGCAAAACGAATAAAGATAAAATAATTAATCTTTATCTTAATTATTTGAAAAAAACAACACAAATAAGCCCTGAAACCAATAGCGAGTCTCTCCGAACGGATAAAGATAATCGCAAAAAATGGCAAGCTCTACAGCATCAGTGGGATGATGAATTTAATGCTTTATTTTCTGAGCAAGTCGAACTTAATGTTTTAACAGACTGGATAGCCACTAATTTCTTTACGCTTGAAATTATCGGCTTTGATCATTACCCTATTCACTTTAAGGAATATGCCATCACGGGTTCCATTTTTTTAGTTATTTTAATGGAAACGTTTATTAATGCCTTAAAATATATTGATGTTAATTCGGGTAGACCGTTAATTTTAACGCTGACGAAAGAAAATAATGCCTATCAACTCAGTTGCGAAAATCCAAGCCAACAAGACAGCTATCGGGGAACGCATAAAGGCATCGACTTTTTACAAACCATTGCCAAGAAGTTAAACGGTGAATTTATCACAGTAGCGACCGAAACGAATTTTAAAAGCACCTTTATTATTCCCGCAGAATTATTAGATTAGGAAATAACATGCCACATTTTTTATGGGTAGAAGACTTTAAAGCCTCAGAAACTCAACGCGATGAGAATATCATTTCCTCAACCATTGATTTGGTTTTTGGCAGTCGTTTAGATAGCCAAGACTTTGACGGTGATGATGAATATGACGCGCGTGATTTTTTAGAAGAAAAAGGCATTACTTTAAAGCTTAATTTGTTAGAAGCGTTAGATTTTATTCATAATCCAAATGAATTGGCAACTATTGATTTTGTGGTGCTAGATGTTGATATGCCACTAAAACGAAATGAGCAAGTTGATGAGAATAATTACCTTCCAGAATTAATTGAGCAGTATCAATCAGAAGAGGCGTTAAAAAAAATTGCAGGCTATCAAATCTATATTGATTTAGTGATTGAGCTAGGTTTTCCAAAATCACATATTTTATTTTGCTCTAATCATGCGGGTTATTTTGAGGAGTTTACTGCCAAATTTAAAAGCTCTAATATTAAATTCCCTGAGCTGAAACAGAAAGAGCATAAAGAAGGTATTGCAAACTGGTTAACGAATGTACATAGTGATTATTTTGTGCTTAGGCGAGGGATTATTGAGGGCTGTCAATACATCATCAAAAATTTAGCCGAAAATGAATTAGCTTTTAATAATTTTATTGGCGAACCTGAAAAGCAGGTAACTGTTGATAATATGCGAGATTATTTGGAGGTGTTAACTCACTTTTTACCTTTGCGAGAACCTGAAGATAAAGGCGGGCTTTATAAACTTTTTGTGAGAACATTAAGTCATGAATGGGAAGCTACTGAAGCTAAAAAAATAAGAGGTTTAGCTTGGATAATGAAAAATACCCGTAATTGGATTACACATAATTCCAATTTATTTGATGCTTTAGATGAGCGAATGTTAGCGTATTTATTTATGGTTAATATGCGCTTGATGTTTAGTTTTAATGAAGCTGTACAGCCCTACGAAAAAATATTATTGGGTTTATTTTCAGAAGATGCTTTAGCAGCCGAAGTTTTTAAACAGCAAAATGCCAATAAATTAATTCCTGTTGACAAAAAATACCTTGAACTTAAAAACCGTGTTTTAGATGAACGGCAGGATAAAAATAATCATGTTCAAGATGGTTTTTACTTTAATGAATTAGCGAATAATCTTCAACAAAGTAAATCATCTTTGAGGGATGATAAGGCATTATTTTCTAAATTACTCTATCAAATGTTTTGGCTAACAACTTCTAATCCTTTTATTAGTACAGGAAACCGAAGAAAATTATTAGAAATTAAATTTTGGGCGTTTAATTACAGAGATAAGCCTTATATTTTTGAAATCGCACGCCATATTTATAATCGTAGTTTTAAGGGGGTATAAAAATGCAATGGTCAGAAGTCTTACAGGATAACAGTTTAAGCAATTTACCCTATAAAATTGAACTTAACGAATATGGTCAAATTCTTATGTCACCTGCTTCAAATTTACATGGATTCTTACAAGTTGAAATCGCTTTTTTCTTACGCGCTAAGCAAAGTGGAAAAGTCATTACAGAATGTTCAATTAATACACCTAAAGGCGTAAAAGTTGCCGATGTGGCTTGGGGATCTACAAACTTTTTCTTGAAAAATGGTTTAGAAACGCCTTATCAATCTGCACCTGAGATATGCGTAGAAATTGTTTCACCGTCTAATTCTCAACAAGAAATGACTGAAAAAATTAGCCTTTATCTACAGCAAGGCACGAAAGAAGTTTGGATTTGTCAACAAAAAGGTGAGGTGACAATTTATAACAGCTCAGGGAAAAGTCCCGTTTCTAAATTTTTTGCTAATTTACCTAAAAAATTTGAATATTAGTATAGCGTATTTAAAATCAGGAGAATAAATCATGCAAATTACCATTGAATTAGATAAACAGCATATTGACCAATTACATGAGCTAGAAGGCAAGTTTAAAAAAATATATCAGAATTTATTACAATCGCAGTTGATGAAACTTTTTCTAAAAAAACAGTACAAACAGAGGGTGAAAAAGCTTATCAACTGATGCAAAAATCTGGCTTTATTGCCTGTGTTGACAATGATAAAAATCTATCAGAGAATTATAAAAAACATTAAACCCGTAGGCTGGGTTAGCTTTGCAAGCGTAGCGCGGCAAACGTAACCCAGCATTTTACCCCAATAGATAG
>WTBX01000437.1 GCA_013138855.1 Methylococcaceae bacterium | reverse complement strand
GCTCAAATAAATTTGAGAATTATATAAGACTGGCGGCTACCTGAAAGACGTAGTCTTTTGGGTAGCTGCCAGTCTTTTAATCGTACAGCTTGCAATTTTTTAATTATGCCAAAATAAAACTTTATTCATCACATCCATAAAATCAACTCCCACTCTAAATCACCAGATTGAACATCATCGGTTTCAGGGGTTAGCATCGTAAATGACACTGGCAAAGCTTGCAGCTCGCTGTTTGCAATCTCATTCATCGCTTGATAAATCGCTTGATAACTACCTTTTAACCATAGATGTTGCACATAAATAGGCTCAACTTTTATTTTTTCTTTTTTATTTTTAGATTTATTTTCGGGTGGTTTTAACCATTTCCACACCTCTTTAAGCGAGGTATTTAATTGTGCTTCCTCAATGGTTTCACGCTCTTCTTTTTGAATTTTTATATTATGCTTTGCCAAAATAGTAGATAACAAAGTCGCAGACGTATTAGAGGAAGTATTTGTTGATAAAAACCCCGCTAAAGCTTTTAATTTATCGGTATGTTTTTTATTCTCGGCTTCTAATTTGTGAATTTGTTGTTGAGTTTGGCTTTGTTGGTTCATCACGCCAGACATAGCCCCCTTGGAAACTCCAGAGCGCATCAGGTTTTGATATTTTTCTTCGGCTTTAGTCATTTTTTCAGACAAGACACCACTAATAAACACAAAATAAATAATCGTAACTCCTAAAGCTGGGAGAACTCGTTTTAATAAGCGTTCGCGTTTTTGTTCTGGAGTCATAGCATTAAGTTTTAGGCGTTTTAATAAAGCCTTTTAAGCCCAAATCTTTAATGATTAATTCAAATGCCCACGGGCCATTGTCTTTACCAAATAAATCTAAACTCTTTTTAGTCGGAGAGCTGACTTGCCAACCCATCTTACTTAAAGGCTCATCAATCATGCTTGCTAATTGATTACTCAATTCGGCTTGTAAAGTCACTCCAGAAACAACCAGATGCTGTTCCACCTGTTTAATATCTTCAATCACTAAATCATTAGGGCTATGGTTGGCAAGGGTTTTTAATAGCATGGCAGGACGTTGTTTTAAAGCCGCCATCGCCTCAGGAATGACATCGACACTGCCGCCTAAGGTGGCAATATCCGTTTTTAACTTTTTTATTTTGTCTTGATTAGCCGTAAGCGTTTTTTTAAGGCTATCTATATTTGTTTTCTCTTTCGTCAATTCCTCAAATTGAAATTCATAATCATTCGCTTTATACGTCATCCACATGGCATGAGTACCGCACAAAATCAGCGCGGCGACTCCACTTGAAATCATATAAATTAATTCTTTATTAACATTAACTTTTTTATTTAATAGCGGAATCCCTGCGCTATCGTTGGCGACTAATTGCTGTAGCCACAATCCCATCCATAGGGTTAAATCTTCATCAGCGGAGAGGTGAATCGTTTGCTGAATATCGGGCAACATTTCCAATTGCCGACCTGTTACCCACGCTTCTGATTTATCGACCGTAGCTGTTTCTGTTAACCAGCCATTAATTTCATCTTGCCAATGGCGATTTTGAGAGGGATGAATTATTTGTAAGCTCAAACCTGCTTCGGGTGTTTTAGAAAGGGCAAAGACTGAGTTATCCCAATATTCTAATTTTAACCAGCTTGCCGCGTCTTCTGGCGAGAACAAATACGGTAAACCGCCTGCATGAGCTAAACCCCCGAATGAGCATTTAAATTCCTTTAATACATCCATAAGCCGATTAACCGTTTCGGTCGCCATTAACGTAATCCAATAATTACTCATTTCATCGGCTTCATTGATGAACTGATAGGATAATTGGCTTTTAGTGAGGGTTTCACCTGTTAAGGCTTCGTACTCAAATTGCAGGGCTTGTTCGAGGATGTCATTCTCAACGCCTTCGACTTGCACTGAAGGCAGGCTTAATTGATAGCTGTTAAGGCGGCTATAAAGCACCCATATTTTTTTTCCTAATGGGTTTAGCGTTTTGCTGAGGAATTTTTCGACGACTACAGGCACAGAGCCTGCTGATTCGCACGCCATATCAAAGCTTTCTATTTCACCTTTAAGAACGCCTTTGCGGTCGCTATCTAGGCGGTATAGTTTTTCTGCACTGAGATACAGTAAGGTATGGGCGGGGCGTTTAAAGAAGTTCAAGGTAGATAAATTTTGACAGTTGATTAAAGACAAAAATAAATAGGAAGCTCGGGGACGGAGGCGCGACTTTTAGTCGCGCACGAAATTTCAGGCATGAGTTTTAAAACGAGCTTATAGGCATTTTGTAGGCGTAAAATTTCTAGCCGTGAATGGTGACGATGGTATTCTCGCTCTTCGTCTGTAATTGAAATCATTGTTTATTCATCAAGGCTTTAAGGTGAGCAAGCTCCTCTAAAGCGGTTTCTTTTTCTTGACGCTCCTGTTCTGCGATTAAAAGAGCCTCTTCTTTAGCTTGACGTTCCTGCTCTTTAGCTTGGCGTTCTTGCTCTGCGATTAAAAGAGCCTCCTCTTTAGCTTGACGTTCCTGCTCTTTAGCTTGGCGTTCTTGCTCTGCGATTAAAAGAGCCTCTTCTTTAGCTTTACGTTCAGCGGCTTCGGCTAATTTTGTTTTTTCATATTCTCGCTGAGTGGTATTTTTAATCCTCAAAAATTCCATCCGTGCTTGATAACGGTCATATTCGCGTTCTTTTTCTGAAAACACAGTTAAAGTATTCATAGCTTGCCTCATTTCTTCAGATTGCATCCACTTAGGTAATAATTCATCATCGAGTTTATCGCCTTCTTTAAAAAATTTTAGCCAGAGTTGTTCGTCGGTTTTAATGTATTGTCGATTAAATTTTTTTAATTCTAATATCCAAATTCCACCATGCTGATTTAAAGGCTTTCCTTTTTCATCGCGTAATTTATAGTGATGAGTATATTTTTTATCGCCTTTAATGATATTTTCTGCCAGCAACCAAATGGAATAAGTAGCTTTTAAGACATTATAATTATCGCCTTTTGTTACTTGTTTGCTGTAAATATCCGCCCAATTATAAATCATTCGTTCAGGCAAATAAGGGGTATTTTTTAATTGAATTTCAATTTGATAAATCTGTCCTAAACTATCTTTAGCTTTGACATCAACAATACTTTCTTTATCCCCGATAAATTCTTTTTCATTGTAAGGATTGATAATGTCAACACTAACAACGGGCTGTTCTAATTCTTTATCAAGAATGGCATTGATAAAGTGAATCAGTAGGTTTTTATTTTTTCTGAGCCTAAGATGGCTTTAAAAACACAATCTACTTTGGGGTCTATCGAGTGTTTCATGATTTATGATACGAAAGTGTTTTTATTTACATCCATACGCGCATGAAGAATCCTTAAAATATTAAGTTGCTCATTACAGACGCTATAAAAAATAATATGTTTTTTTAGGGGTAATAAGCGGTAGCCTTGCTTTAATTCATGGCGAGCTTTTCCTAAATAGGGGTTTTCAAGTAATAAATAAAAGGATTTTTTAGTCTCATCAAGATAGTTATTGGCTTGTTTTTGTCCCCATGTATTTAGTGAGTATTTATAAATATTATTTAAGTCGGTTTCAGCTTGTTCTGTTAAGTTGAGGGTTAACATTTATAAAGCTCGTTGTTTTATGGTATCAAATAGGGTTTCTATTTTTTCTTTGTCCAAAGTTTGATAACGGTTTTCAGCCATATCGTGTTCAGCTACGGCGAGTTTGGCTTTTAATTTATCAAGTTTTATTTGATAGACCAGTTCTTCATTAGTTTGCATGAAGCGTAAGGCTTCTCGAACAACTTCGCTGGCATTGTTATAGAGTCCTGATTCAACTTTGTTTTTGATGATTTGTTCAAACTCTGCGGTGAGTGAAATATTCATTTTTCTGCCCCTTAAAGTTGATTATTCTATAGCCTTTAAACAAAGATTGCTAAATATTGTTTTCCTAATTCTACGCTTTGTGTGAGCTTTTATATAGCGTTTGATATTTAAGCGGTGTTTCGTATCTTTAAGTTTGGTAGATATTTTCACTCGGTAAATGGTATAGCTGAGGCGTTGTCCTTTTCGCCTCAGTCTATGAAAGTCCGTTTATTTCATGGGAGTCCGTGTTTGTTTTTGTGTCCTTTTAAAACGAAGCAAACCGCAGAAAGCTTGAGGGGGCTTTGCGGTTTGGGGGTATTTATGTTTTTAGAGAATTTTTATAGTTGATGAAAGTTTTCAATAAAATTATTGAGTCCT
>WTBX01000213.1 GCA_013138855.1 Methylococcaceae bacterium | reverse complement strand
GTCGGAGTAAATTGATTTAGAACCAAAGGGGTCAGAGTAGAACCAAAGGGGTCAAGAACCAAAGGGGTCAGAAGAACCAAAGGTAAACCAAAGGGGTCAGAGTAAATTGATTTTAGAATCAAACAATCAAGTTACTCTGCCCCTTTTATTCTTTAGCTTATATCCGCGCACATAAAGGCATATAAGGCAAAGCCCACGCTAAAATCACCATCCCCACCAAACCCATAAACAAACACCCCAGCACCAAAAAACCCGCCAAAAACTGCAAACGAAAAGCCAGCGCAGAGTCAGTTTTACAGGCAGAAATCACAAACCACAGCACCGACAACAACCAAAAACTTATCGCCACGCAAAACATAAACCCTAAAGACCCAGCAAAAGCATCATAAATAGTCTTAGAAAGCTGCGGTAAATATTCACCTTTCCCCGCAGCACAATATAAATGAATTGAAGCAACATCAGCTAACATCCCAAATATTACCGCAGGAAATAATGAAACCAACAATAACGCAAATAACAAATATTCGCGCCGTATAAATAAGCCTATTGTTTTAAACATAATGCTCTCTTTTTAATTGGAACACGGAAACGCGATGTTTAGTCGCGCACGATTTATAACAAATAGCGTGATTTTCTGTCTCGTGCGCGACTAAAAGTCGCGTCTCCGTCATTTTATTATTCCTCAATGATAATTCAGGAGGAATAAAACTTATCATAAGACTATCTTAACCCTTACTTATCAATCTATAAGGAAGGTTCATGAAAATTCTACTCACTGGCGCAACAGGTTTTATTGGCGGACATTGTTTACGCGCTTTAATTCAACAAGGACACGATGTCACGGTCTGCGTTAGAAATCCCGCTAAACTCTATCAACACACTTCACAGCTTAACGCGCTAAAAGCTGATTTTTCAACAATGCAAAACGTAAAAGACTGGTTGCCTTTATTAAAAGATATAGAGGCGGTGATGAATTGCGTCGGCATTATTGCAGAAACTAAACAACAGAAATTTATAGATTTACATCAAAATGCACCGATTGCTTTATTTAAAGCCTGTGAACAAGCAGGGGTTAAAAAAGTCATTCAAATCTCAGCATTAGGCGCAGATGAACAAGCTGAATCAACCTATCATTTAACCAAAAGAGCGACTGATGAAGTATTGCAATCGCTTAATTTAGATTGGTTTATTTTTCAGCCCTCGATTGTTTATGGTGAAGGCGCACAAAGTATGGCTTTATTTCACGCGCTTGCGGCGTTGCCTGTTTCGGTATTAATGGATGGCGGAGAACAAATGCTCCAGCCTGTTCATGTTGATGATATTACTAGCACGATGCTGGTTTGTTTGAAACCTGAAACTAAGGGGAAACAAATATTACATTTAGTCGGTGCAAATCCTGTTTCTTTTAAAACACTACTAGAACAATTGCGACTACGTTTACAGCTTAAACCGCCACCGAGTTTCAGCGCACCGCATAGCCTAGTGATTCCTTTCGCAAGTCTTGGGAAATATATAGATATTCCTGCTTTATCTGCGGATGGTATGCAAATGTTATTACGCGGTAATACGGCTGATAAACAACCCTTTGTCGAATTTATTAAGCGCGAGCCTTATAGCTTGCAGGAAAAGCTCATCAATCATCCTGCGACTATCGCCGAACAATGGCACGCACGTTTATTTTTTATGCCGATTACCTTAAGGCTGACATTGGCTTTTTTATGGTTATGGAGTGGTTTTGTCTCAGCCTTTCTTTATCCAGCAGAACAAAGTTATCAATTATTAGTACCGCTAGGAATCACAGGTTTTGGCGCAGCCTTTTCACTCTACGGCTTGGCGATAATGGATGCCTTAATCGGTATTGCTACCTTATGCCGCTATCGTTTCAAGTATTTATTAATCCTGCAAATCTTACTCATTACAGGCTATTCGATTGTGATTAGCTTTGGACTGCCTGAATATTTTCTACATCCCTTTGCCCCCATCGTCAAAAATATCACCTTAGTGGTGATCGCCTTAATTCTATTAGCTTTAGAGGAGCGTTAATCATGTTTTTTTTAACTTTAAAATTATTACATATCCTCAGCATTATTATTTTATTCGGCTTAGGAATGGGAACGGTGTTTTATAAAATAATGGCAGACCGTAGCCAGAATATTGCTGCCATTGCAGTCACCAGTCAACATGTGGTGTTGGCAGATTGGTGGTTCACAACGCCTACGGTCATTATTCAACCGCTTACGGGGGTGTTAATGGTCTATGAACTTGATATATCGTTCACTGAAAGCTGGCTAGTTTATACTTATATTTTATATGCCTTAACAGGACTATGCTGGCTGCCTGTGGTGCTTTTACAGATACGGATGCGTGATATTGCGGTACTTGCGGTTGCTGAAAACAAAGAATTACCGCTGCAATATCATATTTATTCCCGCCTTTGGATGTGGCTGGGTGTTCCAGCTTTTTTCTCAATGGTGATTATCACCATGCTTATGGTCTTTCATCACGGTCATTAGGAGTCAGTCATGAACAAAGAACCGTTACTAAAACAAGTATTAGGCACAGATTGGGATAAATTATCACCTGTGCTTCGTCAGCATTATGATGTACCTAATGCTAAAACTAATCGCTGTGTCCTCACAGGAACGATGGAAATTGATTACCCGCTGTTCATCACGCCTTTGATTAAAATCATTCGTTTATTCGGAGGACTAATTGATATAAAAGGGCAGCAAGTCAGTACACAAGTAGAAAAATGGGGTGAGCCTGATAATGCTTTTTTACATTGGCGTAGAACCATGCAGACGGCAGATGGACAGCAGACTATTTTCGCGTCAAAAATGGCTTATAGAGCTGAAAATGAATTAGTGGAGCTGATAAATTTAGGCTTTGGTTTACGTTTGAAAGTTTCGGAAGATAACGGTGATTTACTTTATCAAAGTAATGGGCATTTATTAAAGCTGATGGGCTTTTGTATTCCTATTCCCGATTGGCTGGTTTTAGGTCATGCAACGATTAGAGAACACGCCTTGAGTGATAATAATTTTCGACTAGAGTTTGTGATTCGTCATCCTTTGTGCGGTGAAACTTATCGCTATGGCGGTGTTTTTGAAATTAAAAGTGATGATTGATCGTGTTTCTGTTTGAGGGGGTTTGCTTTTACCGTAAAATAATCGTAACAACTCAGGTAGATGCCAGTCCTAAACTTTGTTCGACTCAATAATAGTAACTTTCTACATGAGAACAATAAAGCGTTTATTATCTAAAAGGAACGTAATAATTATAAGGTTTTAAAATGTCAGTGGCACAGCCCTCAGAACGCTTAGAGATTATCAAACAAATTTGCGAGGAAAAAGCGTATCACTTTGAATATGTCGATAACTTTACTCAACTCCTCGCAAAAGTCAGTATTAATGACAAAGCAGCTTTTTTTAATTTTTCGCAATACCCTTTAAATAATGCAACCTCATCAACGCTAGTTAGAGATAAAGCCTTTACTTATACCTTATTAGAAAAAGCAGGCTTTAAAATCCCCCAAGGCGATTATTTTTTTATTACTCATAAGTGGCGAGAATCGCGTAATGATGGCAAAGAATTATCTGACGCACTACGTTATGCTAAACAACTTGGCTACCCTGTGTTTGCTAAACCTTTAAATGGGACGTTTGGAAATTTTGCTAACTTAATTCACACAGAAGAAGAATTATTATTTCATTGTCAAAAAGCCTCAGAAAAATATTTTGCAATGATAATTCAGCAGCCCGTTTTTCAAAAAGAGCATCGTATTTTTGTGATGGATGGTAAGGTACGTTTCGCTTATTGCAAGGCTCAGGCGGTGATTAAGGGTGATGGTGTTAAAACGATTGCAGAATTAATAAAACAATTTATAAGTCAAACACCGACTATTCATAGTGACTATAAACTCAATGAAACCTTTATTGATGAAAATTTAAAAAAACACACGCTTAATAAATCTTCGATATTAGAAAATAATTATCTGTTTGAAATATCGCCTAATGCGAATCCGAATAGTGGCGGTTTTGTTGATGATTTAAGGCTAAATGTTTCACCAGCTTGTGAACAATGGGCGGCGGATGTGGCTAAATCGGCGGGGCTTCGTGTGTGTGGTATTGATTTTTTTACTGAAAATAATCTTGATGATGCGCCAGAAGACTTTACCATTATTGAGCTTAACAGTAATCCCGCATTAGGTACGATGATAAAGCTTGGACATGAGCCATTAGTTAAATCCATTTTGGCTGATATGTTGGAAAAATCTCTCTATTAAAATAAAAGCACAAAGCGATTGAGTTTGCTTTGTTGTGATATTATCAAAACTATTCAATTAAAAGGTTACTCATGCACATTGCCAATCCCATTTATGACACAGTTTTTAAATTTTTGATGGAAGATACGCCTAGTGCAATATTATTGTTATCAACCATCATAGAAGAACCTATTGTTTCATTAGAATTTTTGCCACAGGAAAATATCCAGCAACTAGAGCAACGTTCGTTGACGGTTTATCGTCTGGATTTTTGCGCCAAAATAAAAACACCACAGGGATATAAGCAGGTTTTAATCGAAATTCAAAAGGCTAAATTACCGTCTGATATTATGCGTTTTAGACGTTATTTAGGTGAGCAATACAGCAAAAAAAGTAATTGCTACGAAGTCATTAAAGAAGGAAAAAAGCCGACTAAACCTCAATATAAACCTTTACCCATCGTTAGTATTTATTTTCTCGGTTATCCATTAGAGCATATCAAAGTGCCTGTGATTAAGGTTAATCGTCATTATTATGATGTGGTTGGTCGTCAGGAAATTGATTTAAAAGAAGAGTTTATTGAAAGCCTTACCCACGATAGCTATGTGATTCAAATTTCTCAATTACGAGACACGCATAAGAGTGAGATTGAACAGTTATTAGCGATTTTTGACCAACATAAGCACCTTGAATCTGATGAGCATATTTTGGATATTAATGAAAACGATTATCCCGATAAATATCGTAGCCTCATTCGTAGATTGCAACAAGCAATAGCAGAACCTGATATTAGAAGAAATATGGATACAGAGGATGAAATATTGGCTGATTTGCAAGATATGGAACGTGTAATAGAAGAAACAAAACAAGAGCTTATCACCTCAAAGCAAGAAATAGCAGAAAAAGATAAACTTATTGCTGAATTACAACAGCGTTTGAATAATGAACACTAAGATTATTCGCAACATTCTTACCGTTGTATATTTTAAAAATTCAAAATTTAGGCTGAAAGCTGGAGTACAAAACATGTTTTGTTCTCTAAAATATTCAAACACTTTTGACTTAGCACTTACATTAGAAAGATATTAAAAACATGAAAATTATTTTTTCAGGAACACCTGATTTTGCCGTTCCCGCCTTACAAATGCTGCTTGATTCTGAGCATGAGGTTTGTGCGGTTTACACTCAGCCAGACCGCCCCGCAGGACGTGGGCGCAAATTAACGCCATCACCTGTTAAGGTCTTAGCACAAGCGGCTGGAATTGCTGTTTATCAGCCTGAAAATTTTAAACAGCCTGAGGATTTAGAGCAATTGCAAAATCTTGAGGCTGATTTAATGATCGTGGTTGCCTATGGTTTGATTTTGCCGCAAGCAGTTTTAGATGCACCTAAACAAGGCTGTATTAATATACATGGTTCAATATTACCGCGTTGGCGTGGAGCTGCACCGATTCATCGAGCAGTCATCGCAGGTGATGAAGAAACTGGCGTGACCATTATGCAAGTGGTTAAAAAACTCGATGCAGGTGATATGTTACATAAAGAATATTGCCCCATTGGTGAGCATGATACTTCTAGCGATTTGCACGATAAATTGGCTGATATGGGTGCGGTGGGATTAGCGAAAGTATTGAAGCAAATTGAAGACGGTAGTTTAGTTGCAGAACCTCAAGATGAGGCTTTAGTGACCTATGCTGAAAAGCTGAAAAAAGCTGAATCTTCATTAGATTGGAATCAATCGGCTGTAGAGTTAGATCGCAAAATTAGAGGCTTGAACAGTTGGCCAGTCGCACAAACGCTATTTCAAGGTAAAAACTTGCGTATTTGGCGAGCGGAAATTTATCAAGCTGATGATGCTCCCCAAAATCTTGAAGCGGGACTCGTTTATAGTGATGGTAAAAAAATGTTAGTGGGAACAAGTGACGGAATATTAAGTTTGTTAGAAGTTCAATTACCGAGTGCTAAACGTGTAGAAATCAAGGCGTTTCTTAATTCTCATTCCGTTGATGCAATGAGGTTAGCTTAATGAATCTTCGCGTACTAAGCACCCAAATTTTATGCCGTGTGCTTAAAGAGGGACAATCATTGACCGCTGCTTTAGATTCAAAACTGGAAAGTTTAGACGACCCTAAAGAACGCGCCTTTGTGCAAGCTCTCTGTTATGGCGTTTTGCGTGATTATCATCGACTCGATTTTTTATTATCGTTGTTGATGAAAAAACCGTTACGCAATAAAGATACTGATATAAAAGTGTTGATGTTGATGGGCTTGTATCAATTGCGAACGATGCGCATTAAGACTCATGCGGCTGTTTCTGAAACCGTTGCTGCGATTGGGAAAAAATCTTGGGCGAAAGGGGTTATTAATGGGGTGTTACGTGAATATTTACGCGAGCAAGAAGGCTTGGAAGCTAAAGCTGATGCAGATGTGATTGCCAGTAGTTCGCATCCTGAATGGTTAGTTAAAAAGATTAATAAAGATTGGGGCGAGCAAGCGGCAAACCTTCTACAACAAAATAATCAACAACCGCCTATGGTATTGCGAGTTAATTTAGCGCAGACGAATCAAGCCGATTATTTCAAACTCTTAGCTGAAAATAATATAGAGGCTGAAATCGTAGAGTTTAGTCAAACTGCGATTAAATTAACGCAAGCTGTGCCAGTTGAATTGTTGCCACGTTTTGATGATGGTTTTGTTTCTGTACAAGATACTGCCGCGCAATTTGCAGCACCGTTATTACAATTAGAACAAGGTCAACGTGTTTTAGATATGTGTGCTGCACCAGGTGGAAAAACCGCTGCGATGTTGGAAAGCTGTTCTTCTTTAGAAATGACTGCGATGGATATTGAAGCAACACGTCTGCAACGTGTTACCGATAATTTACAACGCTTAAAATTAAAGGCTACAGTGGTTGAAGGTGATGCGGCTAAACCTGATGAGTGGTGGGATGGTCAGTTATTTGAGCGTATTTTATTAGATGCACCCTGTTCAGCATTAGGCGTTATTCGTAGGCATCCTGATATTAAAGTATTACGTCGTGACAGTGATATTGACGAATTAGCTAAATTACAAGCTGAAATTCTTGAAGCAGCTTGGAACTTACTAACCTCAGGCGGTATTTTATTGTATGCGACTTGTTCGGTTTTAAAACAGGAAAATGAGCTACAAATTGAAAAGTTTTTAGTCAATCATACTGATAGCTTTGAAATGCCTATCGAAGCTGATTGGGGACAGCAGCGAGCAGTAGGACGACAAATATTAACAGGCGATAAAGCAATGGATGGTTTTTATTATGCGCGTTTGGGTAAACGCTAACTCGGAGACGCGACTTCAGTCGCGCACGAGTTTTAATAATCGTAATAGTTTTCAGGTCTCGTGCGCGACTAAAGTCGCGCCTCCCTCGTTTCCCACGCAACACGTGAAAACCAGAAAGACCTTGAAGGTTTTAAAAACCTTCAAGGTCTATGTTATCAGCGTGTTAATTGCTTTATTTTCACAGCCTTTAATAGCAAACGAATTTTCCGCCCAAATAAAATCAGCCAGCCTAGAAAAATATAAAGACTGGTACGAACTCAAAGCCACGGTTGATTATAAATTAAGTCCCATCGCAACCGAAGCCATCCAAAGTAGTATTGGCTTGTTATGGCGTTTAAAAATTGAATTAAAACAAACACAAACCTTATGGGATAAAACCCTAATTAATAGCGAACATAGTTATGAAATCCGCTATCATGCTTTATTAAATAGCTACAGTGTAACTAATCAAAGCACAGCTAAAAGTCGCCGTTTTACATCACTTGCCGCCGCTTTAGATAGCATGTCACGAATACGCGATATAAAAGTTATCAAAACAAACGCAATCAAAAAAGATACTGCTTATACCGTGGCGATAAAATTACAATTCGACCGTGAAGCCTTACCACTACCGCTAAGACCTGTCGCCTACCTTTATACCGACTGGGATTTATCTAGCGATTGGTATTTATGGAGTTTACAGCCTTGAAACTCCCTGTTAGTCTCTTCATCCTAACCCTGTTCGGACTCATTTTATTGTCATTACAATTAATGAGTTCCGCGACACAGGAATCCTCACAACTGAGCGAAATCTATACCTTATTATTGCTAGTCAATACCATTGGAACCGCTATATTATTAGGCTTAGTTGGTGTCAATGTTTATTCTTTAGCAAAGCAATTAAAGAAAAAAGAAGCGGGATCACGCTTAACCACCCGCATGGTTTCGCTATTCGTCTTACTCGCCTTATCACCTGCGGCTATCGTCTTTTATTTCTCATTGCAGTTTTTACAACAAGGCATAAATAGTTGGTTTAATGTCGAAATAGATAAAGCAATGGAAGATGCATTAGAATTAAGTCAAGCCTCGTTAGATCAACGAACACGCTGGCATTTAAAACAAACTAAACAAGCAAG
>WTBX01000268.1 GCA_013138855.1 Methylococcaceae bacterium | reverse complement strand
CTTTTTTTATCCTCTATTTTTTGTGAGTGAGATTCATCGGTATCGTCTGCATCTTTTTCTTCTTCCTCTTCAGGTTTAGTATTTAGAGCAACATCTAAGCAATTTGTATGTTTATCAGCCGCAGAAGGTAAGAAACGTTTAGAGCTTGAAATCCAGCTGGTTATATCTTTCCATAAAACTTCTGCCTGTAAGTCTCTTAATAACATGTGATAGCCGTTCTCATAACAAGCGATCATTTTGTTGTCTGCCTTCTGGCTTAAAAAATTATTTACAAATTGAAACGTGGGTTCAAAAGGGATGAGATCATCTTTTTCGCCATAGAGCATTAACGTAGGAATGTTAATCGAAGTTGCACTCTCAGCCGCAGCATCCATTAAGTTTGCCAAGCCATAGACGGTATCTACGCGCGTTTCTTTGATTACTAAAGGGTCACGTCCTAAAGCGCGTAGCATTTCGATATTATCTGAGGCGACCACGCCCATGCTTTCACCCGTTAAATTTAACCACGGTACAGTATGAGATAATGACCACAATAAGGTCTGCTGATACCACGGCATAATATCTCTTGCCCAAATCGCAGGAGCGGCGAGAATTAAGCCGTCAGCGACATCGGTTGTTTTATTAGATGCGGCGACTAATGCCACCGCCCCGCCCATACTTTCACCCAACCAATACACCGGCGTTGCAGGATGTTTTTTGCGAATTAATTCGGTTAATTGTTGTAAATCATTTACATAAGCATCAATCCCAGCCCATATACCACGATACTGTGTTTCGCCAAAACCGCGCTGGTCATAGGCATAAGCCGTAATATTATTGGCTGAAAAATACTGCGCAGGTTCTTGGAAAAAATGACTGTAATCATTAAAGCCGTGGAGCGCGACAATGATAGCTTTGGGTTTATTGGTTCTTGCTTTCCATGTACGCAAGGGTAATTCAACCCCATCAGCAGCAATAAAATAATGATCAAACAGCATTTGTGGAGCAACCTTAGTGCTGGGGGGTTGAATCGTAGGCATACAAGCCGTTAAGCTCAACAACATTAATGTAACAATAGTTTTTAATAACACAGTAACCTCAGCATAAATCTTTTAAGTATGTTTTATAATACAATAGTATTTTATTTCCTACGCTTACTAACAAGTATTTTTAGTAGAAAATAGTAAGTGTAGCTAACCAAAGAGAATTATGAGTATTAAATCGGATAAATGGATACGCCGCATGGCGCAAGAACAACAGATGATAGAACCTTTTGCGCCTGAGCAAGTGCGAGATGAGGGACAAGGACGAGTTATTTCCTACGGCACATCAAGTTATGGTTATGATGTTCGTTGTGCGGATGAGTTTAAAATTTTTACCAATATAAATTCTGCGATTGTTGATCCTAAAGACTTTAATGCCGACAGTTTTGTCGATGTGAAATCAGATGTATGTATTATTCCGCCTAATTCATTTGCACTGGCACGGACGGTGGAGTTTTTTAGGATTCCTCGTGATGTTTTGACGATTTGTTTAGGAAAATCGACTTATGCGCGTTGTGGCATTATTGTTAATGTCACGCCTTTAGAGCCAGAGTGGGAAGGTCATGTGACTTTAGAGTTTTCTAACACCACGCCATTGCCTGCAAAAATTTATGCAAATGAAGGCGTAGCGCAAATGTTATTTTTCGGTGGTGATGAAGTCTGTGAAACCTCTTATAAAGATAGAGGTGGAAAGTATCAGGGGCAAGAAGGTGTTACTTTGCCTAAAGCCTAATAAGGAATAAAGATTAAATAATATCCGAAACTTAAAATATATTTTTACCATGAAGGGCATGAAGGGCATGAAGAACATGAAGATAAAATCTTTAAAACTTCATGTTCTTCATGCCCTTCATGGTTCATAAGTTTTACTAAGTTGACAGATATAGTTTCGAAAGTTATTAAAGTTGTATTCCTAAATAAAACTTTTGTGGGTTTCTTTCATTTTTACGATTAATCTAATGATTATTAATAACTCAAAATATACGATTACTGTTCGTAAAGATTGTTTTGATGGTGAAGAGTGTTTTGAAGCCCGCATTAAAGAATTACCAGATGTTGCTGAATATGCAGATAGCTTTGAAGAAGCCTACTCTTTGGCTATTGTACGATTGAAGTTTCCGTAAAAATCTTGCCACCATCTATAAATTATAGCGAACACTGAGGTTTAATAATGAGTAAACAGCCTTATGTCGGCTTACGTCCCTTTGAACGTGATGAGCATGAGATATTTTTCGGACGCGAAAAATGTGTCGATGAATTATTGGATTTATTACCCACAAGCAATTTTTTTGCGGTTATAGGTGAGGCTTATTGCGGAAAAACTTCTTTAGTACGTTGCGGCTTAGAAGCGCGATTATTACAAGGTAATGATGCCGATAGCATCGTCCATTGGCATGTCGCTAATTTTCGTCCTGACTCTCAACCTTTTTTCCAATTTGCTGATAGTTTATTAAAACCAGAAGCGTTAGGTGATTATTTTCTGGATGAATTTGAAAATTTAACGACAGCGCAATATTTTTTAAGGCAAAACCTTACTCAAAGTAGTTTAAGTTTACATACGCTTTTAGATAGAACCCCCTTACCTAAAGGTCATAAATTATTATTGGTTTGTGACCAATTTGAAGAGCTTTTTCATATTTGGCAATATGATAAAAAGAAAGCTAAAGCGTTTGTTAATTTATTAATCGATAGCAGTAGGCCGCACCCTTTAAAAGAAGTACGCGCACATGATATTTATCTAGTGATTACTATGCGCTCTGCCTATTTAGATAAAGTCCCTATTTTTCCAAAGCTCGAAGAAGCGATAAGAAGTAATATTTATTTAACACCACGCTTAAGAAAAGACCA
>WTBX01000201.1 GCA_013138855.1 Methylococcaceae bacterium | reverse complement strand
CGTAAAGATATTACTGATTTGTTTTTAGGGACAGGTTTAGGCGCGAGAAGTTATGCGATTATCGAGCAAGGCACGATTTCGCGGATGGTGGAATCTAAACCCGAAGATTTGCGTGTGCATATCGAAGAAGCGGCGGGAATTTCTAAATATAAAGAGCGTCGTCACGAGACTGAAACACGGATGCGTCATACCCGCGAAAATCTTGAGCGGTTGACGGATTTACGCGATGAAATTAGCAAGCAATTAAATCATCTGCATAAACAAGCTCAAAAAGCAGAAAAATATACCGACTTTAAAAAACAGCAACGGCTTTATAAATTAGAAGTTCTGGCGATGCGTTGGAATGAGCATCACCTGTTAACTGAACAACTCGAAAGCAAATTACAAGCAATTGCCACAGAGCATAACCGCCTGTTTGTATTACATCGCGCACATGAAAAAAATCTTAACGCTAGACAAACAGAACAGAAGTCTATACAGCAGCAGTTAGAGACAAGCCAAGAACGTTTTTATCAACTTAGTGCCGATATTGCTAAACGTCAGCAAGCCATTGAGCATAATCAAAAAAATCAACAAGAAACAAGTTTAGAAATTGAGCGTTTACAGCAGCAGTCAGATAACGCGCTTGCTGAATATCAGCAAGAACTCGATTTGCTTGAAGACCTTAAACAACAGTTGATTGAAACCGAAGAAAATTTAGCGATTGCAGAAGAATCAGAGCAACAGGTTTTAGAGCAGCAACAAAACGTCCAGCAGCAACAAAGCGCGTGGCAACAGCAATGGGAACATTATCGCAGCGAATCTGCGCGACACAGTCAACAGTTACAAGTACAAAGCGTTAAAATTACCCAGCTTAATCAGCAAAATCAGCAATTACAAAGTCGTTTAGGTAAGTTACAGCATGAACGCAATGAATTATCGGCGACACAATTGCAGCTTGATATTGCCGCTTTAGAAGAAAGCCTTGCTTTGATTGAAGCGCAACGTGAACAACTACATTCACAATTGCAAATCCTACAGCAGCAAATCAGCGAACAAAAGCAGCAACTCAAACAAACTCAGCAAACCTTGCATCATAATCGTGCCGAACTGCACAGTATCAATGGTAAAATCACCTCGCTGGAATTATTGCAGCAACACGCGATGGGCAAGGATAAGAAAAAGCTAAATGCTTGGCTTGCACAGACTCAATTAAGTGAAAAGCCACGTTTGTTGGAATTTTTAGAGGTCGAATCTGGCTGGGAACACGCGGGGGAAATTGTTTTAGGGCATTGCCTGCAAGCTCTATGTATTAATAATGTCGATGAAATCATTACTCATTTACAGGACTTAGATAACGAATCCCTAGCTTTGTTTGAAACCAAGCAAATGCTTTCTACGCCTCCCGCTCTATTGTTGTCTACCTTATTAAATAAAATAAGCGCACCTTTTGACTTAAGCGCGTTATTTACAGGTATTTATTGCGCTAAGACCTTAGATGAAGCCAGAACCTTAAGCAAACAATTGGAAGTGCATGAGTCCATTATTACCATTGATGGCGTATGGCTAGGCCGTGACTGGTTAAAAACCTTTTCAACTAGCAATTCAAATAGCGGTGTATTACAACGCAAAAAGCAGTTACGCACTTTAAAACAGCAACAACAAGATAGACAAGAGCAGATTCAACAGCAAGAAAATCTGGCAGAAGAGCTTGAAAACACCTTGAAACAGGCAGAAGCTGAAATCGAAAACCTACGCATTCAAGAAAAATCTTTAAATGCTGAGGCGATGACTCAAAATGCTCAAATGAGCGCGGAAACAGCTAAACTGGAACAACAACAGCGACGCTTGCAACATATTAATGAAGAGATTGAAGAGCTGGCACTTAATGATAATGCCGAATTATTAGTCGAAGCTGAAATGTTAAAGCAAGAAGCCGAAGAAATGCAGGAGAGCTTGGCTCTACAAAAAGAAGACCTAGAGCAACAGCAACAACAGCAACAAAAACAAAATGAACATGTTAACCATGCCGTTACTCAAGCAAGGCAACAATATCACAATTTACAATCACAACTGGAATCACTGAAAGTTGCAGAAAAAGCCGCTCAAAAACATCTTGAAAGTTTGCAGCAACAGCAACAGCAATCTTCACAGCGTATTAATGAATTACAAAATAAACGTAATACCACCTTAATGCCTTTAGAAGATGAAAAAGCCATACTGGAAGAATTAATCGAACAAAAGCTTTCACAAGAAACCGCACTCACAGCGCAACGCGAACAACAGCAAACTCTTGAAAAAGAAATCAACGCCATTACTCAGCAACTAAATCAGACGCAACAGGCAATGGTCGAGCAGAAAGAAGGCTTAGACAAAGTACGTTTTGAGCAACAAGAAAGCCAAGTCCGTCAGCAAACCTTTACCGAACAATTAAAAGAATTAGAAGCCGATGTTGAAGAAGTCCTTAAAAACCTAAGTGAAGGCGCAGAGCTTGAACGCTGGAAACAACGTCTCGATGAAGTCAGCCGTAAAATCGAGCGTTTAGGTACAATTAACTTAACCGCCATCGAAGAATATAAAAGCCAATCGGAAAGGAAAACGTTTTTAGACGAACAACATAATGATTTAATCGATGCATTAAATACGCTTGTGCAAGCCATTGAAAAAATCGACAAAGAAACCCGACTGCGTTTTAAGGAAACATTTGATAGAATAAATATAGGTTTGCAAGAAAAATTTCCTAAATTATTTGGAGGTGGTCAGGCTTATCTGGAATTAACCGAGCAAAATATTTTAGAATGTGGTGTTAATATTATCGCCAGACCACCCGGTAAGAAAAACAGCTCGATTCATTTATTATCGGGCGGCGAAAAAGCCTTAACCGCAGTCGCCTTAGTATTTTCTATTTTTGAACTCAATCCCGCGCCTTTTT
>WTBX01000159.1 GCA_013138855.1 Methylococcaceae bacterium | reverse complement strand
GAAACCTCGGAGTCCAATAGCTTTAGCTATTGGTGTGGGTAGTCGTAACACAAGCTTCCCCTTTACATCTCTCTATGTTCGATTATTTTTTAAAACTCGCCAATAGCTAAAGCTATTGGACTCCTTTGTATCGTTACGCTCTGGTATTTCCCCATATTAATTGTATAAATGAACCCAAAAGCCTTATCCGTTAAAAGCAATACCGCTATTTGTTTGACAGAAACCAAGCAATTATTGAGTATTACTGAGCAAATTTTAAATGCCAAAGCGTTATCTGTACCTGAGAACCGCTGGCTAGATGAGTTAATCGCTTGGGCAGTGCAAAAAAATATTAGCGATTATCATCATGATCGGGATAAGGGACGAAATGTAGGGCTTCCACGAAATTCACTGGAAGTATTACGATTGACAAAATTAGATCTTAGAGATCATCAACTTAATGAGCTGCATCATGCGATAGGTAGGCTTAAAAATCTAACAAAACTTGATGTAGGCTGGAACCAATTGAGTCAACTGCCAAGTTCTATCGCTAATTTAACCGAGTTAACAGAGCTGTGTTTTAATGCAAATAAATTAACAGGGTTGCCAGAGTTTATCGGTGAGTTAAAAAGACTTAAAGTTTTACATTTAGGGGGAAATTATTTAAGTGTTTTGCCTAAATCTATCGGTAAACTCGAACACTTAACTGAGCTGTATTTATGGAAAAACAAGCTTAATTGCTTGCCTGAATCCATTGGCGAATTGCCCGTTTTAACGGAATTATATCTTAGCCATAACGCCCTTCAATCTTTACCTGCAACGATAGGGCAGTTAAGACAGTTACAAAAACTTTATTTAAGCTCTAATCGTTTAACAACATTACCCTATTCAATAACAGAGCTAGAAAATTTGAATGAGCTATATTTAAGTGATAATTTTCTGGCACCTGTTCCTGAATTTATTGGTGAACTTCAACAACTGGAAAAATTATCGCTGGCAAATAATCAATTATCAGAAGTCCCTTTATTTATTAGTCGTTTATCGAACTTAAAAAAATTGTCGTTAGCGGGCAATAAAATCACCCGTATTCCTGAATTTATTTGTCATCTACCGCAGTTAGCCGAATTGAGTCTACAAAAAAACAAAATAAATGACTTACCTGAATTTATTACTCAACTACCGCAGCTAAAAGTGTTAGATTTAAGTAAAAACCCTATTAATAAAATTCCACCGCGTTTAAATCATTTCAAAAAGGTGATTAAACTTTAACGGAATAATCTTATGAGCGATAAAAATTTATCGGTAACAAGCAGTTCTTCAGTTGCATTGATGCAAACTCGACAATTGCTAGGTGTCACTGAACAAATACTTAATCACAGTCACGATGTGCGAGTTATTAATAAACCGTGGGTGGATGAACTGATTGCTTGGGCGGATGAACATAATATTCCCGATTATTTTTTTGATGAAAAAAAACAACGCTGGGGTGGTTTTCCGCGTGATAAAGAATCTATTTTAAAACTTTCTGCCTTGTATTTTGGCTGTAAGCAGCTTACGAATTTACCTGAAGCAATTGGGAATCTTCATAATTTGATTGAATTAAATCTTAGATTTAATCAGTTACCTAGCTTGCCAGAATCTATCAGTAACCTTGAAAAATTGCGCATTTTAAATATTAAGTTTAATCGCCTAATCGCATTGCCTAAATCTATCAGTACCCTGCATAGACTCACTGAGCTTGATTTAAGTGATAATAGACTCACTTATTTGCCCCAGTTTATTGATAGTCTTAGTCAGCTACGTAAATTAAATTTATGGAATAATCAAATAACTTTATTACCTGATACCTTGGTAAAATTACATAACCTTAGAGAGCTTTATTTATGGAAAAATAAGTTGATTAAACTCCCCGAAGGTATTGGTGAATTGATTAATCTTGAAAAACTTTATCTTAAAGATAATTATTTGACACATTTACCTGAATCTATAGGCCAATTAACTAAATTACGGGTGTTATATGCGGGAGAGAACAATTTAACGGTTATTCCTGAGTTTCTTGCGCAATTAAAATGTTTAACGCGGTTGGGGCTAGATAGTAATCGTTTAACTGAAATCCCTGAGTTTATTGGTGAGTTAGAGAATTTGACTTTTTTAAGTTTCAAAAATAACCAAATTTCAAAATTACCCAAATCGTTAGCCCATAGCCGATGTTTAGAAACATTAGATTTACGCGATAATCCGATTAAAGAATTACATCCTGAATTTTCTCACCTTAACGATATAGTTTTATTTTAAGCTGCAACACGAGTCTTTAATGTATTTAGAAATAGTAAAACGTCTGGAAATTATTAAAAATGCAGTCGCCATCGAAGAAGATGAGTTGATTGAAATGCAGCTTAATAAACTCAAATCTTTTGAGTTAAGTGAAGACGTGCAAAAAATTGTTGATTTACTTGAGTCAAAACGCTTTGAAAACGTTCCCCAACTTATAGATCAATATAAACAAGATCGCAGTGGCGTTATTATTTATGAAGATGAAGCCGTTCAAGCCCTTAAATATGAATTAAAGGTTTTGGAAAATACGCTTAGTGTACTTACCAACGAAAAAAATGAATATGAGCGTCAATTACATGAATTTAATGCCGAATATATATTGCATTTAGGCAAGATTATCGAACAAATTTTATGTTTAAGGTATCGACATTATGCCGATATAGTTGATGAATATCCTGAGTTTAGTTCAGAAGCCGAAGAAGCTGAACAAGCTTATGAATCGTTTAAGGAAAATAGCGAGCAGCAATTACAAGATTTACCCAATACGTTAAACACGGAAGAAAAAAAGGAATTAAAAGATTTATATCGTAAAGCCAGTCGTTTATCGCATCCCGATGTGGTGAATGATGAATTTAAGCAGCAAGGGGAAGAAGTCTTTAAAGCCTTAAATGAGGCTTACAGACAGCAAAACTTAACGCGTGTAAAAGAAATTTTATTGCATCTGGAAACAGGGCAGAGTTTTGGCATTGCTTCTGATACGGTGAATGATAAAGAAGTTCTGCGTAAACGTATTGATTTGTTACGCGAGCATTTAGAGCAGATAGAAATAGATATTAGCTCGATTAAAGAAGATGGGACTTTTAAGACCTTACAAAATATTCCAGACTGGAATGATTATTTTGCGGATTTAAAACAAAAATTAACGCAAGAGTTATCGCAGTTACAACAAAATTGAATTTTTCATGACATGAATTCATCTCTTAAAAATGGAGAAGGATTGATTTCATCCCCTATTTAACCTTCTTTTAACAGGGAGGGCAGTTACTTGGATTTGAATGTAGACAAAATGAATAAACTTTTATTATTAACGATGGTTTTATGTTTAACTGCCTGTGGAGGCTCTAAGACAAGGTTGAGACTAGAGCCTAACGAAATGGTAGTCTTTCCAAATGGAACGGTATTTGGTGGTGCCTCAGCAGAGCAGGCTAGTGAATTAGCCAAAATATTGGTGCAAGCCTACAACAGCCCCACCATTGGAGGAAATAAGGCAACAGCTAGGTATGCTTTAAAATTACTTGAAGTTATGTCTAAGCGTCATGGGTCTGGGGAAATAACGCTGTTTTTTAGAAAAGGCTCAAGTCAGATTGAGGATAACCCTAGTGAATATCATCGTTTAGTCCGTTTTTTGGATTTTTTAGCGAGAGAGAGTCATGGGCGTAGAGTATTATTGGTATCTATAGGTAGCTCATCGGATCAGGGTGATGAAATCAAAAATATTTTACTGTCTGTTGCGCGTTCAAAGTCACCTGTCAATAGTATTAAAAAGTATTTGGTCAATACTCCACATTACATTTACAAGGCTTACGGAACTAGAAAAACTGATCTTAATACTGTAGATATAGATGAGGAGTTAACACCTAAACAAATAGAATCCTATCGACATGTGCGTATTATTGCTGCATTTGAGAAAAATGATTTGCCTTTATTGCCTCAATAACAAAAAGTTGTGGGGACGCGCAGTGTCACGTCTCTAATGAACATTTTCCTGTTAGGAGTGAAAAAAACAAGTTTTTTCACTAACGTTCAAAACATAAAAAATTGCTTTATATTCTATAACATTAGACCTCCGAGGTTTTAAAAACCTCGGAGGTCTGAAAAAAACACGATTAATTGAGGGATACCTATTTATTTTAGGAAAGATGTCTATTAAAGTATTTGCAAACGTGAAAAAACTTGTTTTTCACTCCTCTGTGTAACATCAGTTATTAAAATCGCATTCCTTATTCAAAAGTTAATATTTAATCTTCATCTAAGCCAATTACATCCCAAAAGTCTTCAATAAATGTTTCATTCTCATCTATATCAATGGGCGCACCATTAGGATAATTTTGTTCGTAAACTCGTTTGCTATTACTTGCTAAATCATTTAAGCCTAAGTGTCTATAGCCTTCTTCCATTATTTGCAAGGCATAAGGTACAACAGGCGTACAAGGCGCGGGGTGTTTTGCCTGACATTCTTCTACAATTTTAGCAGCACGATTAACAGCCGCCATATAGGCTTTACGTTTCATATAAAAACGCGCCACATTGAGTTCATATTTGGCTAAATAATCACGCAATGCAATCATGCGCTGTTTAGCGTCATCTACATATTGGCTAGTAGGGAAACGTCTAAGCAATTCTTCAAAATTGGCATAGGATTCTTTAAATTTAACAGGGTCACGTTGCGTACTGTCTGTAGGGACGTAACGGTATAAAAAGCCAATGTCTCGATTAAAATTAATTAAGCCTTTTAAATAATAAGCATAATCAATATTAGCATTGGTAGGGTTAATTTTTATAAAACGTTCGGCAGCAGCGAGTGCGGCTTCTGAATCTTCATTTTTATAATAGGCGTAAGCTATATCAAGCTGCGTTTGTGCTGCATACTCGCCAAAAGGGTAGCGGCTTTCTAACGCTTGAAAAAGTTCGATGGCACGAGGATAGTTTTCTGCTGCCATTGCTTTTTTAGCCTCTTCATGGAATTTTTTAGATTCCCAATCAATGTATTCGTCAGAGCTGTCCGAATCACTAGAGGCAAGGCTTTTCAAGGTTTCACAGCCTTGTAGGCTAAGTGTGAAAAAAAGAATAAATAAAATTTTTACGAAAATAAATCGCATACTGGTAACGACACGTTGTAAGATTAGAGGTTTTTCTCGCCTATTTGGTCAGACAAGCCTGAATATTTAGAGTGCGAGTATAACTTAATTTATATAGATAATCATGGCTATATTAACAGCGATAGTACCCGATGAAATGGCTGGAATGCGTTTGGATCAAGTGCTTTCTGAATTATTTTCCGATTATTCGCGCAGTAAACTGCAAACATGGGTGAAATCGGGGCGCGTTAAAGTAAATGGCGAGCTTCTAAAAGGACGTGCAAAAATAGACGGTGGCGAGCAAATTGAATTAGATGCTGAGCCTGAAACCGTTTTGGAATGCGAAGCTGAAAACATCCCCTTAGATATTATTTTTGAAGATGAGGCTTTTTTAATTGTCAATAAACCTGCGGGATTAGTGGTTCATCCTGGTGCGGGAAATTGGACGGGGACGTTGCAAAATGCCTTGTTGTATTACGATGAGTCGCTTAATGTTTTACCTAGAGCAGGGATTATTCATCGAATAGATAAAGATACGAGTGGCTTATTGATGGTGGCTAAAACATTGCAAGCACACCATAGTTTAAGCGACCAGTTACAAGAAAGAACGATTGAGCGTGAATATCTTGCTATTGCGCGAGGTTGGATGACCGCAGGTGGAACGATAGAAGAGCCTATTGGCAGACATCCGCATGACAGAATTCGTTACACCGTGAGAGAGGATGGTAAAGAGGCGGTAACTCACTACCGTATAGTACAACGTTTTAAACGTCATAGTTTTATTCGTGTAAAGCTTGAAACAGGACGTACTCATCAGATTCGCGTTCATATGGCGCATCTTAAATACCCTTTAATTGGTGACCCAGTCTATGGCGGTAATTTTAAAATGCCTGCTGACTGTAGTAAAGCTTTGGAAATCCAATTAAGAGCCTTTAAACGCCAAGCCTTACATGCAGCTAAATTAGGTTTAATTCATCCTGTGAGCGATGAATATATGGAATGGGAACAAGAACTTCCCGAAGATATGCAAGCCTTATTACAGGCACTGGCGGACAATGACGCAGAATAATTATTTAATTCCTGATTGGGACGTTCCTGCTAATATTCATGCAGCAATGACTTTGCGTACAGGTGGCGTTAGCTCTGGAAGCTATGATTCATTAAACCCAGCCGC
>WTBX01000117.1 GCA_013138855.1 Methylococcaceae bacterium | reverse complement strand
AGACTCTTGATACAGCTCATACTTAATTTTCATATCCTTGCGAGAATTACCTTTCGATAAAATCTCAATTACCCAATCAGGCGCACCATTACAACCTTGCTTGTCCAAAATATCAGGATTACAAATGACACATAAATCAGGCTGCACTACCGTATGACATTCTTTATTTTTTAAAATAGACTTATTACGGTCGTATAAACGCACATCAAACGGTGCAGGAAACATTTCACATCGCTTTCCTACTAAATAATTACCTATTGCCAATAATAAGCGCGTTTCAATTCTTTGATGATTAACATTCGGCGCAGGTGACATCAACATGATTTTGCCTTTGATTAATTCAAGCGCGTCATCAAATTGCCATGTTAAATAATCGGCATAACTATAAGTTTCATTTAAATCTAGTTGTGAAATATCAGTAATTTTTGCCATTTTTCTACTCTACTCAAACAATTAAATAAACGGATTCAACAACAATTCACTCGCATCTTCTTTGCTTTCTCTATGCCCCACCCAACTCGTCCAACCTAATCTTGCGCCTTGATTTAAAGAAACCCCGCTCACCTCTTCTTTTTTTAAAATTAAACGCACATCCCAGCTCATTTCATCACCAATATAGTTGCGTACAATCGCAATCAAAGCTTCCAGACGTTTTCCTGAGGGCAATAAACTTTCATATTCTTCTTGAGTTAAAGCTCCAAACACAATTCTAAATTTATGCTGACAACTCCAAACTTTAGAGCCGATTACCGTAGAAATTCCAAGTGTTCCTGTTTGTGGACTTAAGCCTAAGCGTGTTTGTTCAGAGGGTTCTATGGTCAACCATTCCCCTACAAACTCTTCAACACTAACAGGTAATTTAAAATAATCTGCTAATACATTCTTTAATCCTGCAACATTTTTGACTTGATTGGATAAAAATCCTGAATAATGCAACTTAGCAATATCGGGCATCGCATCACGGTTTTTAAATTCAGGTTGAGCAATGCCAAGCAACGCACCGACATAATCAGCAAAACGATCTTTATCAGGACGATCAAATTGAAACGTAGGCTCGGTATCGGCGCGAGCTTTGTAAAATAAACACAACATTCGATGATGAAAGACATCTGAGAATCGCGCTAAAGTATTATCATGATTATTATATTCTCGCCCTCTGACATATTCAGTAATATGTAAGGGCATGGGCGCATTCGCGCCATATAAACCGAAAAAACGTTGTGTTAAACGTGGTGGGCGACCTTCTTTACCCAGTTTGAATTCTGCTAAGGTTGAAGTCTCAAATGCCATTGAAACCGCTTGACCTAAACGGATAGGGTCATCAGCAGGACGTTTTGAACATCCCAGTTTAGGGTTGTCTTTATGAACGCATTCTATAAGCCTGAGTGCATGAAAAAAATTAAATTTATACGGCTTGTCGCGTAGCAGATTTAAATCGTGCCGCGTTGCCCTGTTCTCGCTGGCCATCTAATTATCTCCCCTCGCTCTGTGGTTTTAATCACGGTTTCTGTAAATGAATTGATAGAGACATAACGCGCTAAAAAAGTTTCTAGCACTGCGCCTAATAAAAACACACCACTGCCTTCAAATAAACCTTCATCAAATAATAAAGTTATTTCCAGACCGCGCCCAAAAACAATAGGCCCTTGCGTATTAATACGCCTGACAATGGGGTTAGAGCTGACTGATAGCAAACCTTCCAGTTGTTTTTGAATGCTGGCATCACCATAATCAGCATACAGTTTTAACAAAGTGCGTAAAGCCGTCGCGCCTTCTTTGTGGTTATTATCAATCAGTGATAAATAGTTGAGCGATAAATGACTGATAAAATTCCACGCCGTCTCGCCATCTGCGTGAGAGGGTTTCGGTTTAGTGGGGCCTGCGACACATTTTACGCTTTGTACAGGTGCGCCTTTGGGCATGGTGAAATCCGTTTTGCCGATACCGACTGGCATTTGCAAGGGTAAATCACGGTTAGTGCATAAGGTTTTAATGCTTAATTGGCGTAGTTCTTTACTGTAAGGTGCTTCTTTGGCATCCACTAATGAAATGAAGACTTCATTGCCGATATAACTAGAGCGCGGGCCTAAACGACGTTGTTTTGATGAATACTGCCGCTGTTGCCTATGCAGTGCGTAATAAGCTTGTTGTTGGCTGTTACTTAGTTCATCGCTATATTGGTAAAAAGGTAAAAAATCTTGAGTTTCATTGGTATTGCCATCATTGCCGATACCAACGACTTCGGTAACTTGTGAGACTTCAAAATCCATCGGTCTTGAGCGGTCAGGCAGAATGTGAAACTCGGAGTGCATTTGGGTGACATGAATTCTATCCACACGCTTTGGAAATAGATTGATGGCAGGCGAGCAATAGAGCGCGAACTGAGATTTTTCCACCGCATTAATCAAGCGTGACTGACTGCAATCAAGCATGATAATAAAGTCTAGCTCATCGGTATCACAGTCTTTAATAGCATTTGCAATGCCTGTTAGCTCTGCAAACATAAAGCGTTCTGGAAAGGCAAAATATTCTTGCAATAAACGATAACCTTGAAACGAACGTGGCGAGTATTTTAATAAGGATTGACTGTCATTAAAACCAAAGCGTTTTATAGGTTTATCTTTAATAATGTGTTGCCACTGACGTGGTTTTTGAGCCGATTGAACACAGACCGCGAAACTATTCGAAATAAGCTGCTCATAAAGCTGCATGGGTAACTCGCCTGTCCCACGTAAATAAATCGGCAATTTATCTAAGGAGATTTCATTAAATTTAAGTCCTGCGGTGGTACGCATTCTTAAACGAATGCCCGCTTTTAATCCTGATAGACTTGGTACGTCCAGATTAGCAACTGCACCTGCGCCTGATAAATATTCAGCTTCGGTAATTTCCAATGGCCACAGGGTTACATCATGAGCGGTGCGGTATTCACAGGCGGTTTGTTCGCCTTTGATGATTTGACTGCGTAGCTCGGTATCACGCTCAATCACAAAGCCTTCATCTAAAGAGCCTTCCGTTAAGTCTGGTTGAAATTGCACTACCGCCATTGAGGGTGTTGGTTCTAAATAATTAGGGTAGACCATTTCCAGCAAATGCTGAGTAAAGCGAGGAAATTCAGCATCAACTTTTAATTGCACTCTGGCGGCTAAAAAGGCAAAACCTTCTAATAATCGTTCTACATAAGGGTCAGCACACTCGAAACCATCCATGCCCAAACGTGCTGCAATTTTTGGAAATTCGGCAGCAAATTCGCCTCCCATCTCTCTAAGGTGATGTAGCTCCGTGTTGTAATATCTAAGTAAGCGTGGATCCACCGTTAGCCGTCCATATCGTGTAGTTCAAAATCACCTGTCAAGGTGTCCATTTCACTGCGCAAGTATAAGTGTAGCGGTAGGGGCTGCGACCATAAGTCCGCCTCTATATCAAACTGCATCGCTTGATTATTCATTTTATCTTCGGCGGACACGACTTGAAGATTAAGTGATTGCGGTAAAATACGGGGTTCAAAATTTTTAATAGCCTGTTGAAGACTACGTTCTATTGCGGTTAAATCTGCTCCACTTACATTGGTTCCCGATAAATCTTTAATGCCAAAATTAAGCACCGAGGTAGCCACTTCTGGATATTGCTCTAAATCTATAACGGTATCTAAAGATCGAGCATTTAATAACCAAGAAATATCACGTACCACGGATTGTCTTAGTTTACTCATAGACAATACGCGCTTTTCGCGTGATTCTTGTTGTTGATGAGGCTCATCATCAGTTAGACGGTCTAGGAGTGAGGGTTGTAATCGCTCTTTTTGGGTTAATTCTGCCATTTATTTTTCTGATGGTTTTGAATCTGTCTTTTAATTCGATGTGAAAAAACAGGTTTTTTCACTCCGCTTTTTGAGTATCTTGTTTATTCCTGAGTTTCAGAACTTTCTTCCGTTACATTGAAAACCAATGTTCGACAATTTAATAGAGGATAATCATCCACATCGGTCGTTAAAATTCTTTGACCTAAGCCGTGATAACTTTGCTCGCTTTTTGCTATCCATTCGGTTTTTCGCGCCATTTTAATGGCGTTATCCTCACTATCTTCGGATGAGGGATAACGTGTAGGTATAAAACCAACACCATCACCGCCATTACTCCAGACAAACTGGGCAGGCATCCACGCAAAATCACGTAAATCTTCGGGGTCTGTTAAATTTAATTGTGAAATTCTATGGAAAGGAATCCAATAATAGCGTCCATTAATCACCGCTTCCAACATGGGAGATAATCGGCTGTCGGCATCTGCAATCCATGCAAAGGCGTTACCGTCAATTTCTCCAGAAATCGCAGGGGCTTGTTCTAATGCTTTACCTCGAAGCTCGTCGGCTGCGTTTTGTTCGCCATTATTTTCCAGATTTAAAGCTTCAAACATTAATGCAATCCACTCTTCTGGCTCGCCAAAAATCAACGGGGCTTTACGGGCAGCAAACACTTCTTTGCGTAAGGCTTCGCAGGCTAAAACTTGTTCATAGGTTTGTACCATAGGCATACAAGAGGCATCCATATCGCGCAGCACATTTAGCTGATTTAAAGCTTTGCTCCAGTTACCTAATAAAGACTGTAATTGGAATAATAAAATACGCAATTTGGGATCAGCGGGATTTTTACGAATTTTTTGTTGAGTATCTTGAAGAGCCGCTTCAAGCTCACCACTGGCGATTTGTTGTGATACATCCTGCATGGCTATCTCCTAGAATAAATGAATGTTTTTAAAGGAAAGTAAAGCTGACAGCTCATTAAGAACTGTCAGCTTTAATTTCTATTATTTGTAAGTTACGAAAAAACCTGACAGGCTTTAAAAACCTGTCAGGTTTATTTTTATAGAGCTTCGTTTTTCATCATATCCCAACCTTTCAACTCGCCTTTGGTCACAGTACCGCCCTCGGTGAACTTGTTGTACTGCATTTGGAAACCATTGAAGTTAATAGCAACAGACTCTGATGGACGTTCGCCACCACTAGAGGTGCTGTATGAACTGACGATTGCATCATGCAGCAGGATTTCAAGATACTCTTGACCTTTAGCATCCGCACCACCTGTTTGTACAAAATGAATAGTGGCCTTACCTAACGACTTACCGCAAACGGCTTGCATCATTAAATCGACAGAGGATTTATCCATAGATTTGCTTAAGGTAACTTCGGAAAAAGAAGGGTTGCTGGTTTCACGGTCAGCACCGCCGCCACTGGCTGAAATCGCACGCCCTACACCAAACTGTAGTGAATCAATGGTAATCCAGTCGGTATGACTGG
>WTBX01000239.1 GCA_013138855.1 Methylococcaceae bacterium | reverse complement strand
CAACGAAGGTTTAAAAATGAAAAGCTCGGATTTATTTCAAGGACTAGATAATGACTTAAAGCAATCATTAATCAAACAACTCCGTAATTTATGGACACATACATCAACGGCAATTGAAGGTAACACGCTCTCTTTAGGCGAAACGGCTTTTGTTATCGAAGAAGGTTTGACCGTTTCAGGTAAACCCTTAAAAGACCATGAAGAAGTGGTCGGATATGCGAGCGCGATTGAATTAATTTGGGGATACGTTAATCACAAAACCACGTTAACCAAAGATGATTTATTTGCGCTACACAAAACCATTCAAACCGAACGAGTAATAGATATTTATAAACCTGTTGGAAAATGGAAAGTTGAGCCAAATGGAACAAACGCAATAAGTGATGATGGACAACAAGTATTTTTAGAATATGCTGCTCCTAGAGCAGTTCCCGCTTTAATGGATGATTGTCTGAAACTCATTAATGATTTTTCCATTAAACCATTAGATCAGCATCAAGCATTGATTGCTTATGTTGAAATTCACCTTGCTTTTGTTAGGATTCATCCTTTTTTTGATGGAAATGGACGATTAGCAAGATTGCTTGCCAACCTGCCGTAAGTGTTCAGTCCCCCTCTTAAAAAAAGAGGGGTTAGGGGAGATTTTATTAAATAAATCCCCCTCAATCCCCCTTTTCCAAAGGGGGAGGTGAATACTTATAACCTGCCTGTTATCAATTCTGGCTTACCACCCATTATCATTGCAGTAGAAAAACGCCGAGAATATATTCGATTATTATCAAGTTATGAATTGGCTGTAGGTCAACCTCAAGTTGGTGAACCATTGCTGCCTAATAAAGAAATATTGACTGATTTTATTGAATTTTGCACTGACGCTTGGGGAGACTCTCTAAAACTTGTAGACGCTGCGCGAAATCAGCAGTTATTACGCAATAAAATGAATAAAAAGTAAGTAGGTGGTCAAAAGTATCCTAATATTTTATTAAAGGAAGCGAGGAAACCGTTGAAACGGTTATTTTATCTCGTTCCCAACGTCTTCGTTGGGAATGCCTAATTAGAAGCTCTGCTTCTAGTATCGTCAAGCAGAGCTTGACCAGTAGGCGTTCCCAAGCTAGAGCTTGGGAACGAGACAAGGCTAACATCGGAACTTTTATTTCCAACTTCTACAAGCCATATCTAAAAATAAAGGCGGAACATTAGTATTATTATCAGCAACTGCTTTCATGCCATCAACTGCTTCCGCATAGCCGCAAACCCACGCAATAGGGCTTTTAGGACTTCCAGCAACGACAGCAGGTCTAAAACTTAAAATTTTATCTTTAACATGAGCATTAATGCGATTACCTAAATGCACATGAATCACGCCATTCATTACTTCTATTTGAGTCACATAATTACCAATGAGATGCTTCGCCTTAGGCAATCCCGCCGCTTCATTATTGGCGGGGAATTGCTGCGTTTTTTGATAAAACTCATTAATTTTAAATTTCAAATCATCAGCAATCACTACCGCCTCGCTGATTTGCGCCCTAATCACTCGGCTTTGATAAGTTGGCAAGGCTATCGTTGATAAAATCCCCATAATGGCAATCACAATCATTAATTCAATCAGCGTAAATGCACCTTGTTTTTTCATTTTTTCACCTGCTAACATCTTAATAGATTACTATGGATAGGAAGAGTCGTTTTATTTTCACCTAGGGCTTCCAACCTGTCTGGGTCACTCACTTTACAGTGACCTGATACCCAAAATAGATAATCTAACGGTACACCTGCGGCAACTTTCTGCTTTAAAACGACAGGTCGAATACTAATCACTTCCGTTTTATCTCCCTCTAATTTTATAGAAATATGTATTGCCCCATTTTCGATCTCCATGCTTTCTACTTGGCTGCCTTGTAACAAATCAGGCTTTGCCAAATGCAAGCTCTCGTTATCTTTAGGCATTTTTCCATGAAACGCATAATAATCGCCTACTGCCTTTTTTAAAGGGGTAGCAATTTGAAAAATTTCAGCGGCTTTTGCGCGTGTCATATAATCCTGATAAGCAGGAAGAGCAATGGATGCCAAAATACCGATAATAGACACTACTACCATCAATTCAATTAAGGTAAAGCCTTTTTCATTAACCATGTTACCTCCTCCTAACCGACTGCTGAACCCATTGCAAATATAGGTAAGTATAATGCAATCACTGTTGAACCCACTACTAACCAGCAAAAAACTAGCAGCACAATACTCACACTACGTAATGAGGTTTGACCTTCTCTTGTTATTTTATTACTTATTTGAGCCGTGTAATTCTGTAATAAATCTAAACACTGAGTTTTATCAAAAACCGTTAATATATGTAGCGTTCTAATAGAAAATATCTTGTCTAACGCTAACACCTCAACAAACGACTGTTTTTTAGTTGCCGCCTCCGCACTATTTAGCAAAGCCTTTTTCATCACTGTATTTTGTGTCGCCGTAGCCGATAAACGTAACGCTTCCGCCAAAGTAAAATCATGACTCAATAATAAATAAAGAGCTTTAATAATACTGATGGTTTCAATTTCGCAACTTAATTTACCAATCGAAGGCAGCATTAAAATCAACTTTGATCTGAATGCTAAACTCATAGGACTTTGCAGATAAATGCTTGCAGCTACAAACAGCACAATAAAGATAATTAAGCCTTTTTCTAAAAATCCCGCCACCGTAATAAAAAATTGTGTAAAGGCTGGTAATTCTGAACCGAACCCATAAAATAATTCCTTATAAACAGGAATGACAAAAATCGTTAACATTAAAACTAAGGCAATACAGACCACTAAAATTACAGAGGGATAAAATAAACTATGTCTTAATTTTTGTTTATAAGGCATTTTTTCATTAATTACCTTAATATCGCTTAAATGTGCAGCAATTGAGGCTAACGCTTTAAGTTCGGTATCATTTTTTTCAGCTTGCGCTAATAAAACAATAATATATTCAGAAATAAGGTGAGGAAATTCTAACAAGCCTTTAATTAAATTTTGAGCATTTAACAAGCTACTTAAAAATTGTTGCATTGCCTTATGTTTTTGATGCTCAGACATTATTTTCAAAGTTTGTTTATGACTCTGCTCAGCCTGCCTTAATAAGGTGTATTCTTCAAAAAACTCGGCAACTTCGGGGGTGGTTAAATTAATTTTTTTCAAATTCAACTCCTTGACTGCACACAGGCAGAGGGTAATTGCGCTGTTGGAATGGTGGTGTAATTTTTATGCTTATTAGATGTAAAAGTCGCTGTAGCATTATTATAACCACATCGCCATAATACATTATCGGTATCGACACCGTTTTCCGATTGAGGAATTAACGGTACAAAGCCTAAAGACTGTCCATTATCTTTGCGGGTGGCAACAATGGCACCACCATCATGTAAACTTAGTGTTAGAGAATCCGCTTCGGTATCACTCAAAGATTTTTTAGCCCACTCACCATACTCAGCATAATGAACAGTCGCTTCAATTTTTAAAGCACTGACCATCGCCAAAGCGGATACATTTTTTGCTTGTGCCATATAATTTGAATACATAGGAATAGAGATGCAGATCAAAATACCTATCGTAGCGATTGATAACAATATTTCAATAACACCTAAAGACAACGCATCGTCATCATAAGGAAAACAATATTGTAAAAGATAATATAAAACACAAGAGCTAATGATTATAACTAGCAAAGCAAACATAAATATCACCTTTGCATTAGGGAAATTTCATTAAACCATAAACCACTGAAAAAAACATGGATTGTATTCAAATAATTGCAAAAATTATACCCTACTGGTTTTAGACGATAACTCTCGTTATGATTCTTCTATTTAGCAAAAAATTGAGAGGTCATCAATGGGTGCTTGGGGTGTAGGAAATTTTGAAAATGATACGGCTTGCGATTGGGGTTATGAGCTTGAACAAAGTGATGACCTCTCTTTTGTGAACAGGACTATTCAACAAATTTTAGAGGACAATGGAAATTATCTGGATGCTGATTTAGCCTGTAAAGGTTTAGCGGCTATTGAAACGATTGTCAGGTTAATGGGCAAACAAAGTGAGCAATCGGCTTATTCTGAGGCGGTTGATAACTGGGTTAAAACTCATCCACTTAATGTCGATGATGATTCAAAAATCAATGCGATTAAAGCGATTGAGCGAATTTTGGCGCATGAGAGTGAATTAGCTGAATTATGGGAAGAAACTGATGAATATCAAGATTGGATTATTGCTGTTACAGAATTAAAAACTATGCTTGAGACGTAGTAAAAACAGGGCTGGCAGTTCTTTCGTAGACTATGAAAATCAATATTTATTATTGACTTCTTGAGTCTAAGGTTTAGAATCAGCTTCTGAATAATACAAGGTAGATTCGCCTGATTTTCCAGATAATATTGAATATCAAGGTAAATTTATCTAAAAAATAAAAATGGGCAAATATGCCTGATTTACCCGCTAATATCGGGTTATCAGGGCAAAACTGCCGCTTAATAACTTGTTAGGTTTTAAAAATGAAAAACTGGTATCTTACATTCTTTTTAATTTTATTAATTATTTTGCTTGCTTTTTGGAATTTAGATTCTAATAAGCAAGTTAGGCAAGATTTATCTAAAGCTTGCCGTG
>WTBX01000178.1 GCA_013138855.1 Methylococcaceae bacterium | reverse complement strand
CTTCTGCAAAACGTGATAAGAAACACGCAGCGGTAATGGTTCCCGCATCTCTGCCGCCAATATTAGCCATATCTGCAAAATTAGATTTTAATTGCTCTTGATATTCTTCCCATAATGGCAAACGCCATACACTATCACAAGCCGTTTCACTTGCGGCAATTAGCTCATCACATAAATCATCATCATTGCCTAATAAACCACTAGGAACGCGACCTAAGGCAACTAGGCAAGCTCCTGTTAACGTCGCTAAATCAATCACGACTTCAGGATTATATTTTTCAGCATAGGTCAGCGTGTCACATAAAATTAAACGCCCTTCTGCATCCGTATTTAAAACCTCAATGGTTTTGCCTGACATACTCGTTAAAACATCACCAGGTTTATTGGCATTCGCATCAGGCATATTTTCTGAGGCTGGAATTAAACCGACGATATTTAACGGCAATTTCATTTGTGCTGCCGCTTGTAAAGTGCCAATAACAGTTGCACCTCCACACATATCGTATTTCATTTCATCCATGCCTGAGCCTGGTTTTAATGAAATACCGCCCGCATCAAACGTTAATCCTTTGCCAATGATAACGATAGGTTTATTATGTGCCGTTCCACCTTGATAATTTAAACAAATTAATTTTGCAGGTTGATGTGAACCTCTAGTAACAGCAAGAAATGATCCCATCCCTAAACGTTCCATATCAGACTCTTCTAAAATCTCGACATCCATATTAGAAAAGTTTTCCGACATTTTAGCCGCTTGGGTCGCTAAATAAGTGGGTGTACAAATATTGCCAGGTAAATCAGCTAAATACTTTGTTAAATCAACCCCTTTAGCAATGGCAAGTCCTTGCTCTAAACCTGCTTGAGCTTGCGCTTTATTTTTCTCTATTGCGGTAATTTGTATTTTTTCTAAAATAGGCGGTTTAGGTTTAGTGCCTTTAGTTTCTGTAAATTGGTATAACGCATTATTAAAGGTTTCTACAATCTGACGGCTGCGCCATTGATAGTCATAGCCTTCTAACTCAATTTCAGCCAAAGTACAGGCGACCGACTTTATTTGCGCACTTTTAATGACTTTAATTGCTGCGGTTAATGCCTTACGATAAAGTTTGAAGCTAAATTTTTCTTCATCCCCTAGACCAACCAATAAAACGCGCTCAATTGAACTATCAGGAACAACACTAATCAGCAGTGTCTCACTGTTCTTACCTTTAATATCACCACGCTCGATAAGATTGTTAATTAACTGATGAGTTTTATTATCAATGACCTTTGCAGAGGTGCTTAATTGTTGGTTTTTATAAATACCTACGATAATACAATCAGTTTCTAGTTTGTCTAAAGGCAAGCTTTCTATAGAATAGTCCATGTTCGTCTATGTTTTGTTATTTCGAGAGAGTAGGTTTGTATTCATTATTTAATGAATTAAGTGTCTTTACAGTATAGATTACAAATGCAGCTTGTCAGAAAACTATTCATGGTATTCATCAAAACATGATTTATGCTATACAACACTAAATAATTACTTGGGAATGAGAATTAAATAATATCCGAAACTTAAAATATATTTTCACCATGAAGAACATGAAGATAAATCATTAAAACTTCATATTCTTCGTGAGCTTTATGGTTTATAAATTTTATTAAGTTGACGATATAGTTCTGGAAGTTATTAAATTCGCATTCCTTGGTCAGAAATGCCCCCAGCTATCTGATAATCACATTCTTATTTATGGCTTGAATTATACATGACTATTTAAATATAAGGAGACTCGCTTGGAGATAGCGTCAAAAAAAGACCGCAAAATCAGTTCGTATCGTTTTATTAGCATATTGGATAAAATGATTACTTGGGACTTATTAAAAACGGTCATTTCAGTATTATCTGTGATTGTCATCATCATCGTTAGCCGTAAATTTATTAAAGTGTTGGCGATGGCGATAGATGGCACGATTTCAGGAGAAACCGCGCTGGACATTCTGGCTTTAAAAACTATTGTGGCGGTTGTTAGTTTTTTACCCGCTTCCATTTTTATGGCGGTTTTAATGGTTTTAGGTCGAATGTATCGCGATCAAGAAATGTCAGCGATTGCAGCGGCAGGTGGCGGTGTAATGCGTATTTATCGTGCGGTATTTTTGTTAGTGTTTCCATTAAGCATTATTGCTTATCATCTTTCGCTCTATGCCGCACCGTGGGCAGAAGAAAAAATGTTAATTTTAACCAATAAAGATATGGAAACGGCTGATGTTCGCGGTATAGCCGCTGGGCGTTTCAGTGAATACAGTCATGGTGATTTAATTTTTTATACCGAAGAAATTGATGAAAACCAGCAGATGCACAATATTTTCATTCAAAATCGCCAGCATGGAAAACCTGGAACGATTAATGCTAAATCAGGTTATTTAAAAAACCTAGAAGGTGGGAAATACATAATCTTGCTTGAAGGTGAACGCACGCAAGGCATAGCGGGTAATGCTAATTTTATACTAGAAAAATTTGATGAATATGCCGTCAGAATTGATAAAAAATCAACGGCTGTCCATTATCATCGTGATGCCATTAGCTCTGATAATTTAATGGTATCTGAAAAAACCGAAGATAAAGTTGAATTACAAAAACGTTATGCCATACCCTTAGGCATGATTTTTTTAACCCTGCTTGCTGTCCCCTTAGCTAAACTCTCACCGCGTGGCGGTGTTTATGGCAGCTTGCTATTTGCCTTTTTAATTTATTTTATTTACGGCAATGTCAGCCGTGTTAATTATAGCTGGCTAAAAACGGAAACCATTCCCTTATGGATAGGACAAATCTGGGTTTATTTATTACTCTTATTTGTTGCAGCAATGCTATTAATTAGACTTTATAGTTTTAAATGGATAATGCAATCACTTAAATCAGGTGGGCGAGTATGAACATACTCTCGCTCCATATCGTCAAAGAAGTCCTGAAAGGCTCGTTTTTAGCTTTATTATTACTCTTAACACTTTTTAACTTATTTACCTTTAGTGATGAGCTTAAGGATATGGGAAAAGGTAGTTATGGATTGAAAGAAATTTTTTTATATCTAGCCTTAACATCTCCCAGAGTTTTTTACGAATTAGTCCCATCAGGTGCTTTATTAGGTAGTTTGTTTGTTCTGGGTGCGATGGCTAATAACCGAGAAATTATTGCGATGCGTTCTGCGGGCTTATCTGTGATGTGGATCATCCGCTCAGTTATGCTCGCGGGTGTCGTCTTAGTCATTGTCGCCATCGCAGTTGGCGAATTTGTTGCGCCACAAGCAGAGCGTTCTGCGCAATTATTAAAAACCACCTCTCAGCATAACAAGGTCATTATGCACACGCGTTATGGAATTTGGCTTAGAGAAGGTAATAAATTTATTAATATCCGTGAAATTAAAGGCAAAGCCCAACTCGCAGATATTAGTATTTATCAGCTAAATGAACAAAAGAAATTAGAAGAAATTATCCACGCAGAAAATGGTGACTTTATTGATAATGAAAAATGGCGTTTAAGCGGTATTAAACGTTCAAAAATTACTGAAAATCAAATTATACCTAGTCATGGCGACGAGCAAATGTGGAAAACAGCGATTGCGCCTGATTTATTAAAAATAGTGATGGTTAAATCGGATAATTTATCGTTATATGACCTATATCAATATATTGATTTTTTAAAAGAAAATAACCAAAAATCACAAACCTTTGAAGCCGCCTTTTGGGGTCGTTTGATTAATCCGTTGGTAACTTTTGTGATGTTAATGGTGGCAACACCTTTTGTGATTGGGATTAAACGTGGCTCAAGTATGGGCGGGCGATTGATGTTAGGAATAATCATTGGAATGGCATTCAACATTCTCGATAAAAT
>WTBX01000321.1 GCA_013138855.1 Methylococcaceae bacterium | reverse complement strand
AAGGCATTGCATGGGGCGAAATGAAAAAGGTTTTATTTGAGCATATTAACGATCACGTTGCCCCTGCTAGAGATAGATACCAAGCCTTAATGCAAGCTCCTGAACATATCGAAGAAGAGTTACAAGAAGGCGCGAAAAAAGCACGGGCGATTTCTCAACCCTTTATTAAAGAGCTGCGTGAGGCGGTAGGTATTTCTAAGATTTCTATTTAATTTATGTCATTTCACAATATAGGGAGGTCAAAACAGTCCTCCCTATACATTTATCTACCCTACCGTTTGTAAAATGACAGAAAAAAGTACGCATTTAAAAAACATTAAAATAGAAGGTTTTAAATCTATAGCCACACTAAACTTGCCTATGGAAAGTATCAATATATTAATTGGTGCAAATGGAGCGGGTAAAACAAATTTTATTTCCTTATTTACTTTTTTAAGAAATTTGTCACAAGGCAAATTAAAAAACCATGTTGAATCAGAAGGTGGTTCAGAGCGTTTTTTTCATTTTGGTTCTCGTCATACCTCAAAAATAAAAATAGAGGTTGATATTGGAAATAATGGCTACCATGTTGAATTATCGCCTAATTATGATGATGATTCTTTTATGTTTGATGTTGAATTCTGTACCGTTGCAAGTTCACATAAAAACTGGCATTTATCTCCCATAAAAGGAGAAAGTGGCTTTTTTTTTAATGGTGCTGATAGTGATTATGTAAAAAGATATACTAAAGAATATTTAGAACAATGCCATGTTTATCATTTTCATGATACGAGTAAGCAAGCAAGTTTTAAGAAAACTCAAAAACTAAGCAGTAGCCATTACCTTGAAAATGATGCCGCTAATATTGCCCCTTTTTTATTTAGCCTAAAAAACAGCAAATCAAATGAATACAGGCAAGCTTACCAACAAATTGTGATTGCCATTCAATCTGTCGCCCCTTTTTTTCATGACTTTTATCTTGAACCAACAGGCGAAGAAGATAAAAACATTATTCTGCGATGGGTTCATACTAAACACGACGCGCCCTTTAGTGCTAATGTGCTTTCAGATGGAACGGCGCGATTTATTTGCCTTGTAACGCTTTTTTTACAGCCAGAACTCCATAGACCGAAAACTATTATCATTGATGAACCAGAGCTTGGCTTACATCCTGCGGCACTTAATATATTGGCTGATATTATTAAAGTAACAGCTAAACACACACAAATTATCTGCTCTACACAATCGGTAGCCTTTGCTAATTTTTTCTCTGTAAAAGATTTTATTGTTGTCGATGCAAAAGACGGCGTTTCTTGTTTTCGACGACTTACTACAGATCAATCGCTTGAAAATTGGTTGGAAGATTACGGTATGGGAGATATATGGTGTAAGAATTTAATAGGAGGTCGCCCCGAATGGTAAGGCTGGCTATATCCGTTGAGGGACAAACGGAAGAAATTTTTATGAAAAAAGTTATCGTGCCATATTTACGAGAATTTGAAATATACGCAACACCTTTTCTATTAGGTCAAACAGGTGGTGATGTTTATTTACCTCGGGTTAAAAAAGATTTAAACGAACTCGCGAGAAGTTTTGATAAAGTCACAACCTTTTATGATTTTTATGGATTCAGAGGCAAAGATAAAGAAGATACCAAGCTATCATTAGAACAAAAAATTATAGATTGTATTGCCGTTCCTTTGCAGCAAAAGATTATTCCTTATATACAAATGTACGAGTTTGAAGGTATTCTTTTTGCATCACCTGACGCAATTGAAAATAATATTTTACAAAAAGATTTAAGCGATTGGGCGCAAAAAATACTTTCACAGTTTGATGATAATCCAGAAAAAATTAATGACTCCCCCCAAACAGCCCCTTCAAAACGATTAGAAAAAAGCTCAAGCTATATAAAAACCGTACATGGTCCTAATATCGCTAAAGAAATAGGCTTAGACGTTTTACGAAAAAAATGTGTAGGTTTTGGAAATTGGTTAAATACGCTTGAAACACTATCGCGTTATGAGTAAGCATAAATTCAAACATTGGCTATCTGTGTGAAAAAAATAAACTGTAAGAACTGGCTCATTAAATCTCTGGAACTTGCGAACCAACGTCCTACATTATGGCTAGGCTATGTGATTTTTTTAGCACTGGTCTTAATGCTAGGGCGTGTTTCTCTCGCGTTAACTATTTTCATATCAGTGACGGGATTATTTGCAGGCGTTAACATTGCTGAATACATAGATCGTAGCCAAACATCAGAAAGTTTAATTTCTGTATTACGAAAAAAATTATCCTTAAGCTTTATTTTCGCCGCCGTGATTGTCGTGCTTTGGTTTATTTTTAGAATCGTTGCCAATCTCAACGCTGGCGAGCCTGAAAAAATCTTGCAGTTTTTTTATCATTGGGAATTAACCGCTGAAAATTTTCAAGATAAACCTTTTCGTCAATTGATAGCATGGCTGTATTCAGGTGCGATTGTCGCTTTAATTTTTGCCTTACTCATGTTAAATAGCCTTGCCAACTGGTTCAGCTATCCCTTAATGGTCTTTAAACATCATTCTTGGACAGAAGCGCGAGAAGCTGGCACTCAATTAATCGCAGAAAATCAGGCAGAATTTTATAAACTATTCGCCTTTTTATTATTAATGGCATTCATCGGCATCGGTTTAATTCCACTGCTCACACCGTTATTTTTTATGTTGGTGTCTACGCTGATGTATGTTTGTTACCGAGAATCTTTTTAAAATAACACCTCCCTCCTTAATTCTAAAATTCAATATATGTCAAAATTAAAAAATAAAAAACTCTCTGAAAAAATACTTGAGTTAATAGAACCCTATATGAGTACTGTTGCAAAAAAGAACTCTGAAGCTAGAATGGAATCATTAGTTTTAATCGGGTCTACCGCATGGAATATAGAGGTAACAGGAAAAAAAGATCTGCAAGATGTTATTTTTAAAACTCTGTCTACTCAAGAAGAAATATCTGAAATAAAAAAAACAATTAATGAATTAATAGAACGAAAGCAAAAATTATTTCCAGATGACGACAGACTTATTCTTAATTACAAAATAAATCCAACAAAAAATAAAATGTCTGACCTTACGGTGTCGTTCCTTAATAAAGACGAGTATGAAGGACAATTAAAATAGATTGACTGTTACTTCCATTAAATAATTGAAATATAACTTTCTCTAAAATACTTCATTTATAAAGAAAAAAGGAAATCAATGAGCAATAAACAAGATTCATTAGCCCCTAATTTCGCTGTTGGCTTAAATCATGATGTGTGGGAATTTAGCGATTTAATTCTTAAAAATCGTTTCATGGAATCCTTAAACGAAGGCGGCACTCGCTATGCTATTTATAGAGAGTTACGCTTTGCCGCTAGAATGGATTTAGAAGCCTTGTTCGATGATTTAGCTTTAAACCTAAATTGCAGAGTGCAGCGATTAGATTCCAGAGCGATGATTTTAGATGCCGATGGCATTTTTATTTCTGCATTTGGTGGACGTAAAAAAGACTATAGCTCAGGCGTATTTAACATCTGGGGCGATAGTTTAGAAACCGTTGAATCAATGAAACAAAAGATTTTAGAGTGCGTAGGCGATGCTAAAATTGATGATCCCATGTTTTCTGTTGACTGGCACTTTCTAACGTCAAGAGGTGATTTAGAAAGTGTTGCGATTGAAGAATTAGCCGACGATGTTTTACATGATGAAGCTTATCCTGATTTTGAAAAGGGTGTCAGCGATTTTATTAGCCGCTATCTGGATGCGGATGAAACCGTTTTAATCTTGCAAGGCTCACCAGGTACAGGAAAAACGCGCTTTATTAGAGCCATTTTAGGCGAAATCTCCAAACGCAAAGGCGAGCAAGCTTTTGCCTTATATACAGGCGATAAAAAAACCTTAGAAAATGACGAAATTTTCGTTAAATTTATCACAGGTTTAGAAGATGCTTTCGTTATTGAAGATGCTGACCATATTTTAAAACCTCGCGCCGAAGGTAATGAAAATCTGCATCGTTTTTTAACGGTTGCCGATGGCATTGTCAGAGCGCAAGGGCGAAAAATTATTTTTTCGACTAATTTGCCGAATGTAAAAGATTTAGACGATGCGCTGATTCGTCCTGGTCGTTGTTTTGCAAGAGTGAGTGTCAGAGAATTATCATTAGATGAAGCCAAGGTCTTATTAGAAGAACTATGTGAAAAACAGCAAGATAAGATAGCAAAGGCAATCGAAGTATTAACTCGTCAGGAAAAAAAGCATTACTCACTCGCTGATATTTATAAAATCGCAGCACAAATATAATTATTATCGTTCCCTCGTTCCGCATTACTGCATTAAATTAAGACTTGGAACCGCGACTTTAGTCGCGGAAGCATTAAAAACACACCCTAACTTTGCTTTAAAGTCTCGGTGGAATTTATGGCCATTTCCGCGACTAAAGTCACGGTTCCTAATGATATGCGAGGAAATACCTCTGTGGATGCTCCAGCATCCCGTCATTTAAAACTACAAAACTGTGAATTATTCGCAGTTATTAACGAGACTTACCATGAC
>WTBX01000042.1 GCA_013138855.1 Methylococcaceae bacterium | reverse complement strand
TCAAACCATTATCCATTTTATAATTTGCGCCAATTCCAGCCTCCCACCATGTTGCAGGAATAATATTTTTTTCTACATCATTACGTTCTACACCGTAAAAAGTCGCAGGCTCATGGGTTTCGTTCATAATACCAACAGGCATTAGGAATAAACCTGCCTTTGCAGAAAGCTGTTCATTAAAATCATATTCTAAATACGCTTGTTCTAACTCAATTTCACCCGCTTTACCATCAGCAGCAATAGAGTGTTCTAGTTCTAATTCAGAGAATAATCGTAAATTATCGCTAAATTCATGTCCGAAGAATAATACAAAACGATGGAAGTCGGCTTGTTCTTGATGCGTAGAACCTTCGCGACTTCTATTGGTGTAATGTAATTCACCATAACCGCCAATAGTGGTGTCATTAAACCATTGCTGGACGTTAGAGGAAACGCCAATATTTTCGCTGACTGTTTCTACCGCAGTCGTATTATTAGCGACTTGTTGCTCGGTGTTTTCTATTTTATTTTTAAGGGCTTGGTTTTGCTGTTTTAGAGCGGCATTTTCCTGAGCAATTTTTTCCAAAGCAGCGGCTTGCTGCTTTTTATAAACCTCAAATTGAACTGCCAACTCATCAGCGGTGATGGCAGAAGCTACTGGGCTGATTAAAAGAGATGAAATGGCAATGGCCAAGCGTGTTTTAGTCAAAAGCATAAAAGTTCCTTAAAAATAATTTTTATTTATAATAATACAAATGCGAATGATTCGCAATTATATCTTCATCTGTAGGATTGTTTATGCTTGCTAGTTTTTTTAGGGTTCTTTAGGGATAAATACAGTAATTATGGTACTACTCAGGAGGAGCCGCGACTTTTAGTCGCGCACGAAGTTTCATAGATAAAATTTAAAACGAATTTAATTTTAATTTAGCTAATTTATAGGTTTTGAAAATGTTTTTAGGTCTCGTGCGCGACTAAAAGTCGCGCCTCCGTATTTAGTCGCGGAAAACCAGTAATGAGAAGACGCTTTTTTAGTAAGTTGAAGAGTGTTGTTAATGCTTTCCGCGACTAAAGGTCGCGGTTCCAACGCATACTTATTACTTAATCTCTCCAAGCATTTTGCGTATATTTTTTGCCTTTCAATGGCATAATCCACATTTGATACATGGAGGTTACCCATGTAATCGCAGAAATTAATGAATAACTAATCCCGCTAATCATCGTTATCCATGCAAATGAAGGATGAATTTTTGTTAGCCACCATGAGAAAACATCAAATATTAAACATAAAAAAGGTAAGCTAATCATTAAGGCTTTAAAGCAGCGGTTAAGACCTACGCTGAGACTAAAAATCAAACCGTTAAAGAAAAAGATAAAGGCAATCGCAAAAATATGAATATGCGAGACGCGCGTTAAAGAAGACATCGATGCACCACTAGACTTGGAGGCTGCTTGAACCTCTTCTAATTGAGTAAAATCGGGTAATCCTGGAATGGTACTGTGACAAGCAATACAGCGATTATCAAAAATTGTCTTTATTCCACTGTCCCACTGTTCCTTAGATGCCCCATTACGCACCCATTTTATAATTTTTGTTCTTTCTATTAGTGGAGCTTTATCCTTCATAGAACCATTCAGTTTGGTTTCTATTTTGCTATGTTTTGGGTCACCATGATAACTATAAACAATATCATCAATAGAAAGCCCTAACTCACCGTCTGCCATGCCATGTGTCATCATAATTTGTGCGCTGGCAATTAATGCGCCTAGCCCGATAGTGATTAAATAACCACTAAATAATGCTTTAAGACTTAAACCGATACTTGGTAAATTAATCCAGCTTGGATTATTGGATGTTTTCATTTGTTTTGATTTATGAGTTTTGGTAACTAAGTAACTGTCAATAAGTCTTCTAACATTTTTATAAACCGTTAAAACGGTTGAGCTTTTGCTTTTCACATAGCCCACGGTTTAAACCGTGGGCTATGTTATCTAATGAAAATAACCGTTTCAACGGTTTATCAGCTTTCTTCCCTAATAAAATGTTAGGGTACTTTTGGCTACTTACTTAAATTGAGAAGAAACTATTGTAGAGATGCGATGATAGTGTAATCACATCATACCTTAAAGGACTTCATCCTCGTTATGGTTTAAAAATATTGTTTGGTAGCTGATTCATCTTAAGTTAATCGCTGAATTTTATGGTTTAGCCCGTAAAATGATAAAAAATAAAACTTTTAGAGAATTTGTATATCAGAAAATGATAAATTAGTAAGCTTACATCAGCTCTTTAACGAGGAATAAACCATGACCATTAAAAAATATCTCTTCACTTCACTGCTGACATTAGTCTTGTCTCAAAATGTGTTGGCTTCCGAAGATGAAAGTGTGTGGAATAATACGCTTAAAAATCAATATTTTTCAGGAAAAACAATTGAAGAGTCAAATGAGGTCATTGCATTAGAGGCTCCGTATCGCGCAGAAGACCCCGCTTTAGTTCCTATTAAGATAATCAGTAAAATTAAACAAACAAAAGCTAAGTATATTAAAAAAATTACCGTTTTTGTCGATAAAAATCCTTACCCTTTTGTCGGCGAGTTTGAACTTACACCTGAAAGCGGCAAAGCTGATTTGGCAATGCGCGTTAGAGTTAATACTTATAGCCATATTCGCGCCCTTGCAGAAATGAATGATGGTAAGGTATATATGACGAAAAAATTCGTTAAAGCCAGTGGTGGCTGTTCGGCTCCGATTGGCGCAGATTTAGATGCCGCGATGAAGCGTTTAGGTAAAATGAAGTTTAAAGTTGATAAAAATCTTAAAATAGGAAAGCCTGCATTAACGCAGTTATTAATCAGTCATCCTAATATTACGGGAATGCAAATGGATCAGGTGTCTCGTTTTATTAAGAAATCGCATTTTATTGAAAAAGTAAAAGTTAGCTTTAACGATAAAACTATTTTAACGGCAAAAACAGATATAGCGATTAGTGCTGATCCTAATTTTAGATTTTATTTTATTCCTGAAAAATCGGGTGTTTTAAAAGCGGAATTTAGTGATACTTCTTGCGAAAGCCCAACCAGCCGTGCAGTTTGTGCTAAAGGAAAAAGCTATACCCAAACTTATAATATTAAGCCGTAGTTATAACAATTTGAGTCTCTTTCATAAAAATGGCTAGCTATTTAAGATGGGATAAAAGCACGAAAATTAGGTAAGTGTTCAGTCCCCCTCTTAAAAAAAGAGGGGTTAGGGGAGATTTTATTAAATAAATCCCCCTCAATCCCCCTTTTCCAAAGGGGGA
>WTBX01000078.1 GCA_013138855.1 Methylococcaceae bacterium | reverse complement strand
AAACCGTGGGCTATGTGAACCAATGAGAATAACCGTTTCAACGGTTTTTTCTCGCAAAATGTTAGGATACTTTTGACCACCTACTTAACCAGTCAACAAAAACATCCATCTAACTAATGATGCTGGTGATTTTTATTGTTATGTGCAAGAAGTTAAAACAGGAAAAATCAAATGAAAAGTAGAAATATATATCCGATAATTGGAATGGCTATTTTGGGGCTTTGCCTCTCATGCAACGCAATAGCAAATGAAGAAAAAGAAGATAAAGCGGTAGAGGCTGCAAAAACATGGCTGCGGCTTATTGATGAGGGAAAATATGGTGAAAGTTGGGAGACAGCAGCGGTTTATTTTAAGAATGCACTGACAAAAGATAAATGGGAACAAATGCTAACGCCGGTAAGAAAACCACTCGGCAAGCTGGTTTCCAGAGAACTAAAATCAACAACATACATGGAATCTATATCGGGTGCTCCAGATGGCGAATATGTGGTTATCCAATTTACAACATCATTTGAAAATAAAAAATCTGGAGTTGAGACGGTCACTCCCATGTTAGATAACGATGGCAAGTGGAGAGTTTCTGGTTATTACATTAAATAGTCATACAAAAATATGAGTATTATTCAACCATTTGATATAGGCTGCGAGCCTTCATCAGTGCCAGCAGAAACGCTCATTCAAAATGGCTGGCAAACATATTTATTATTTCATGCTGTTTCTAAAAAGCTGAATAATAAAGGTTTCCTTGAAGATATGGGCGTGGCAGTGTTGGCGTGCAAAAGTTGTTCAATGACAAAGTTCGGGTATCCAAATGATGAGGGCTTGCCAGAGCATTCTTTGTACCGAGGCGGTTTGGAAAAGATGGAAACTAATATTGTTCGTGTCATTGATTCAGCATGGCTTAATGAGCTTGAAAAGCAAATTAAGGCTTCTGCTAAAAGAATATGGGGAGGAAGAGGAATGCAACCAAATATAAACTTAGAATCCAAGCGTAATCATTTCATAATTACGCTAAAAGAACGCACTTTCGAGTGTATTTCAAATGATATAAAGGTAGTGAGGTATGCTACTAATTTTGATGAAGCAATTAAGTTTGTTCATAAAAAACTCGAAAATGATTGAGACTTCATATTCTCAGATTAAAATAAATAACCGCCGTCTGTTCGGAGTGAAAAAACAAGTTTTTTCGCTAATGTTCAACACAAAAAATATGGCTCTTTAGGATTTTCTGAGAAACGCAGAAGCAGGACTGGCAGTCCTCTCTTTATTTTCCTCACACCACGGGAGGACTGCCAGTCCTTATACTTATATTTTCACGGAAAATATTGATGAGCCCAAAATATTACTTTATAAACGGGAGTCCAAAACATGTTTTGGACTCCCTCTTTATATTCTAAACATTAAAGTATTTGCAAACGTGAAAAAACTTGTTTTTTCACTCCTTTGCGTAACATCAGTTATAAATAACGAAATTCAAATTCTTCACATTTTTCATGAATCCCAAAATAGACTTAGGAGTTTGTCGGACTTAGGTTTATATAAAAACAATGACTTAGAGATAAATAATTTTATTTTAGGCGTTAGGGTTGGTAATTATTGTCCTTTTTAACACTGATTCTAATTTTCATAAAATATAATTATATTATTATTCAGTAACTTATAAGTCCGACAAACTCCTAGTAGCTGTTTTTCAAAGTCATTCTATAAAACAACTCGACTTGTACGATTAAAATTTGGCTTTCTCGCAGCAAAGCAATTTATTAGGAATCGCGACTTTAGTCGCGGAAGATCTGCAATGACACTACATTTTTTAAATTAAGTTCAAGAACGTTTTTAACGCTTTTCGCGACTAAATTCGCGGTTCCAGCGCGTGGAAACCAGATAAATTAGATAAAATTTGAGTAGTTACTAATCATTTTTTCAGGGATAATTCCCCCACCCCGACTCAATCCTTATTTCTATAAACACTCATGTTCAGCAACAGCCAAAAACAACTTCTTAAGCAAGCCGATATAACCTTAAATGCGTTAAGCGAAGAGCAGCTTTTTAATACTGCCGAAAACACACAAGCCGATACGCTTTCAAACGAGGAATTAATCGAATTTCTCACCGTAGCCAATGCTTTGTATCGTGGCGGTGAGCAGTTAATCAATGATGCGGATTATGATTTTGTGTTTATGGCAGAATTGGTAAAACGTGATCCTCAGCATCCTTTAGTCAATCGCGTAGAACCTGAACCAGCCTTCACAGGTAAAACAGTCGCCTTGCCAGAAAAAATGCTGTCTACCGATAAGGCTTATAGTTTAGATGAAATCAAACGCTGGATAACGCGCATTGAAAAAACCGCTAAAACTTTAAATAAAGCGTTTGAGAACCTTGTTTTTAGAGTCACGCCTAAACTAGATGGTTATGCAGCTTATGATGATGGCAAAAAATTATATACTCGCGGCGATGGTAAAAAAGGCACGGATATTACCCGCGTATTTGATCGCGGCTTACACGTCGCTACCCAAGGAAATCGCGGTTTAGGTGCGGGTGAAGTGGTGATTAGTCAAAGCTATTTTAAGAAAAATCTAGCCGCAGATTTTGATAATAGCCGTAATTTTCAAGCCAGTATTATTAAAGAAAAAGAATTAAGCCCTTATGCAGAAAAAGCGATTAAAGACGGCGCAGCGGTATTTTTTCCTTTTGCGTTATTACCTGATTGGAAAGGGAGCGCGAAAGAATTGCTCGCTGATTTTGATGAGGTCATTAAAAGCGTTTGGCATAAAACCGATTATGATGTGGATGGTGTGGTATTAGAAGTCACTGATGCAGACATTAAAACGGAAATGGGGGCAACACGTCATCATCATCGCTGGCAAATTGCTTATAAAGAAAATCTGGCGACGGCGGAAGTTAAAATATTAAGCGTCACACCTCAAACTTCACGAACAGGTCGCATTACGCCTGTCGCGGAATTAGAACCTGTGCGTTTAAGTGGGGCTTTATTACAACGTGCTACTGCACATCATTACAAAATGGTAATTGATAAAGGTATTGGAACAGGCGCATTAATCGAGCTTGCGCGTAGTGGTGAAGTCATTCCTAAAATAGAAAAAGTGTTAGAACCTGTGATCGCAGAAGTGCCAACAAACTGCCCAAGTTGTGATAGTGAATTGGTTTGGGATGGTGATTTTTTATTGTGTACCAATAATTTGAATTGTCCTGCACAAGTCGCTAATACTATTGAGTTCTTTTTCAAAACCTTGCGTAATAATGATGGCTTTGGCGCGGCGACCATTGCAAAATTATACGAGCATGGGATTCGTAATATCGCCGATATTTATGCGTTAAAGGCAGAAGATTTTGAAAGTTTTGGTTTTGGGGCTAAACAGTCCTCAAATATGGTTGAGCAATTATTACGCAGTCGCACAGAAGCCATTGAAGACTGGCGATTTTTAGCCGCCTTCGGTGTTTTTAGAATGGGCAAAGGCAATAGTGAAAAATTATTAAGCCATTATTCATTACAGGCATTGTTCAGTTTAAACAAAACCGAGATAATCGCTGTCGAAGGCTTTGCTGAAAAAACCGCTGAAATCGTCACCAAAGGGCTGGTTAAAATTAAGCCTTTATTCGATCAGATTTATGCCTTAGGTTTTAACCTGCAAATCACTGACATTGGGCAAGTAGACGAAGCACATTTTTTAGCAGGTAAAACCGTTGTTTTTACAGGCGCAATGCAACATGGCTCGCGTGATGATATGAAAAAGCAGGCTAAAGCCTTTGGCGCGAAAGTCGGTAGTTCTGTTTCAGGTAAAACCGATTATTTAGTCATTGGCGAAAAAGTCGGCGCGACTAAAATAAGTGCGGCAAAAGACAAAGGGGTGCAGATTGTCACCGAGCAGGAATATTTGCAGATGCTTGAGAGCTAAAAAAATTATTAAAATAGTATATTTGCCTTGTTTTAAGTATTATTTTGTATAAACTTTACAAAATACGCTTTTATTTTTTGCTACCCTTTAAAGTCATGCTTTTACAATTCAAGGTTAATAATTTTCGTTCTATTAAAGATACGGCGGTATTCAGTATGAATACCGCCGCTAATAAGGCGCATTCTCATAGTTTTGCTTTTAGAAATTATCATTTTTTAAAAAGTGCGGCGATTTATGGTGCAAATGCGAGCGGTAAAAGCAATGTATTAAGAGCAATGGCTTTTATGCAGAAAATGGTGTTAAATCACAGTAAAATTACGCAATCTACCGATAAATTACCGCATGAACCATTTCGTTTAAATACAGAAACAGAAAATGCTTCAAGTAGTTTTGAGATGATATTTTTTAGTGGGGACTGTAAGTACCGCTATGGTTTTGAGGCAGATGATAAAATTGTTTATGCGGAATGGTTATTTGCTGATGAAAAAGGTAGGGAGGCACGTTTGTTTGAGCGTGAGACTGAAAATAATAAACTCTATATTAATAAGTCAAAATTTAAAGAGGCTAATGGGCTTAAAGTCCCCAACAATCAATTATTAATTTGGAAATGCGACCAACAGGATGGTGAAATCTCAAAAGCGATTTTAGAATGGTTTCAAAAAATTATTTTTATAAATAATTTGGATTCTGCTCATTTTTCTTTTGCTGCCATAGAGGATAAGGAGTTCATGGCAGATGTATTGCAGTTATTAAAGACAGCAGATTTAAGCATAGATGGTCTAAATACAGAAGATCGAGAGTTTGTAATAGGTGAGTTATCGGGGAATCCATCATTTAAAATAGCTCCTAAGCAAGACGGAGGCATAAAATTAATTAGACTACAAACGAGTCATAAAAAGTTTGATGAAACTAATCAATTTGTTGGCTCAGAGCAATTTGTATTAAATGAAGATGAATCTCAAGGAACGCAAAAATTTTTCGCTTTGTTAATTCCTATTTTAGACGCATTAAAACAAGGAAAAGTATTAATTATTGATGAATTTGATGCGAGTTTACATTCATTATTAGGTATGGCTCTCATTAAATTATTTCATCACTCAGAAATTAATAAATATAATACTCAACTTATTTTTACAACTCACGATACTAATCTATTATCTAACCCTGAATTATTTGAACGCGATCAAATTTGGTTTACTGAAAAAGACCAATATGGCAGTACAAATTTATATTCTTTACTTGAGTTTAGAAAAAAAAATACAGGCAAAGATGTCAGACGCTCTGATAATTTAGAAAAACATTATTTGCAGGGGCGTTATGGTGCGATTCCTAATTTAGGCGAGTTTTAATCATGGCAAGAAGGAAGGCTGCCGAAGGTTTTCAAAGTAACAAAAAAGCCCGAAAACAGGCAAAAAGAAATCAAGATAGCAGAAATCCTCGTCAGACTATGATTATTGCGTGTGAAGGCAGTAAAACCGAACCACTGTATTTTAAGGCTATTTTTGCAGACCTTAAAAGAAATCATAAAATCGCGGCAACTTCTTTAGTCATTGCCAAACATCAACATACAAACCCTAATGGCGTTTTAGATGATTTGCTCAATCATCCAAATTATCAAGACTTTGAACATCAATGGATAGTTATCGACCGCGATGAAGAAAGAACTCATGGAGGAGGCCATAGCTTAGAAGGCTTTAACCAAGCAATTACGAGAGCAATAGCTAAAAAAATTAAAGTCGCTTATTCTAACCCTTGTTTTGAAATCTGGTATTTATTACATTTTGAATACAGAAATACTGCTATGCACCGAGATGAATTAATCTCGAAACTGGAAGCAGACTATGGCTATCAAAAAAATCAATTATTTCAACAAGGCTCTGTAGAACTTGCAATCACTAATGCAAAAAGATTGCTAGATTCTTATGGAAACCTCAATCCTGCTCATGACAATCCCAGTACGAAAGTACATGAATTAGTCGAATTATTATTTAATTTTAAATCAACTTAATAACCTTTAACCGTTTTAACTAAACTTTATGCTTACCCTACATATCATCTTTGTTGTTACTTCAATTCTCAGCTTTATCACTCGATTTTCTTTATTGGTTTTAAAACCAGATTTACTAAAAATAAAAGCTTTAAAAATTGCTCCTCATATTATCGACACTATTTTATTAATCAGCGGTGCTACCTTGGTAATTCAAGGAAACTGGCTAAGTGGTGAATTTGGCTGGATTGCCACGAAAATAACCGTGTTATTGGCTTATATTGGCTTAGGGGTGATGGCAATGCGTACTGAGGGAATTAAACGCTATGCAGGCTTTGTAGGTGCGATTGTTTGTTATGGCTATATTTTTTCTGTTGCCGTGACTAAGCATGGCTTTTTTTAAGCGATAGCATTTATATTCAGACCTCGTAGGTTTTTAAAACCTACGAGGTCTTTATTGGTCACAATTTGAAAGTTTGGCTTTCAATTTGTTTGTTTAGCCATTGTAAAACTGCTTTTCCATTACGAAATTCATGCGTAGAAAAATCAAGTTCCGCATGATTAGTCAAAACATCCCAGCGTTGCAATTGCGCTTTTAATTGATGTTGAGAACTCACCGTAAAATGATAGCGTTCCAGTAAATCAGCATAATAACGCTGTGTAGATTGGCTTTGCTCATCGGCTAATGTCTGTAAGGGTTGAATCATTGCCGCTATTTCTTCTACCTGTAATGCTAACCACTCAGTCACTTTTTTAGCATTTATTCCTTCAATTCCCGATATTTGATTATCGGAGACGACTTTAAACACTTGAATCAATTCCGCTGTTGTAAAACGTGTGGCGATTTCAAAAAAGCCGCTGGCTTCCATTTCATATAAGCAATCATTTTGATACTGGGTTTCTGGCTTAGAAACCGTATAAACGGGCAGACTTGGACAGGTATTTTTAGTGATTAATTGTGGATAAAAATTTTTGCCGCTATCAGCATCGGTGATTTTATGGGCGTTGAATAACTCGCCTAAAGCAGCGGTTTGATGTCCTGCAATCCCTGCATTAATCAATACAGGGTTTTCTATCGCAGGAAATTTTGCTAAAGCATAAGCAACGGCTGCCGCCATAGATATTTTTCCAGAACCTGCCACCACTAATACTTGCCGCTCACCAGTATAAATACTAAACGGCTGCGGAGTTTGAGATTTTTTTAATTTGAAATGCGCAATAAATGGTTTTGCTTCGCATGGCAAGGCGGTAAAAATAAAACAATTAACTTTCATTTTTAACCCTTAGGCGGCAACTTTAAGTAAGATGGTGTCTAACACTTCATTAACTTTGAGAACATCAGTTTTGATTTTTTCAATGCTATCTAATTCCATCTGCATTTCATTTTCTAGGGTTCTGGTGTAATAAGAAAATTCTTCTACTTCGCTAATTTGAGTTTTTTCATTAAGCTGTGGATACGATTCTCTAATTTTTAATTCTAAAAAGGCGCGTTTTTCCTCTAAAGCATTGACCGCTATGGCGGCTTTTTTAATTTCGTCATGCAAACTATTATCAATAGATTTGCTGGTTAAAACATTCGATTTATAGGTGCAGTTATTTAACAATAAGGTGGCAAACTCAATGGCATTTTTTATTTGAATGGAATGAATGAGAGCGGAGTTTAAAGTATGACTGAAGACTAATTTTTTTTCTAAGACTTGGCTGCTGCTTAATTGATTGGCTATTGCAGCAACTTTTTTGTCGCTGCTTTGAGCGATTTTGCTAAAACGTAGCAGAATATAAAGACAGACTCCACTGATGGCGAGAGCCAATAGCATAAATGTTAATGAGATAACGTGTTCGCTGGATATGTTCATGAAGACCCCATTATTAGCTTTGACGTGGAAAGGTTGGTAACTTAACGATAGAACATTCGGAGTGAAAACTATATTTTCACTCCTCAGCATAAAGTCAGTTATTAAAAACTCCCGAAGTTTTCAATGCTTCGGAAGTTTGTATCAAAAGAGACTTAATAAATAACGATTTGTTCTTTTAAGCTGCTGTAAATATCATCAATAGATTGACTGTTACAGTCGAAACTAGTTTCAGCATTGGCATCATCAAGGCTTAAACAAATTAAACCTGCATTTTTGATAACGGCTATTAACTCTGGTGCTGATTTTTCTAACACCGTCGCGGCATGACCATTATCAAATAAACGTCTTTCTAGTTGATAAGCCATAGCACTGCTATTTTCACCCGTTAGGTTGATGGCGGTTGCAGTTTGGCTGAAACGTGCTGCACGTTCATCTGCACTTACATGTCTTAAATTACCGCTATCATCGCTACCGACAATCATCCCTGCGCCAACGGTGACATTGCTTAGACGGTCGATGATGATAAATGAGCCTGTGCCTTTTGTTTGTGAATAAGGGTCAAAAACAACAGGGGCATTAACGGAAACTTTACAGGTTCCGATTTCATTTAACTGTAATTCATTGGCTTCGTGATGTTCTAAAGTATTAACATCAATACGATGATGAATATTAGAGATTGAACCTGATACGCTACGAGTAGCGAGTTTAAGGGTGTATTGACGACCTTGTGTCATTGGTTTTTCGGTCATCCAGACAATGGTTGCTTTAAAACTGTCGGCAACGATGGGCAAGTTATTTCCGCTGATGATGGTATCGCCTCGGCTGATGTCGATTTCATCGTCTAAGGTTAATGTTACCGCCATTGGAGGGAAAGCTTCTTCTAATTCGCCATCATAAGTGACAATGGATTTAATCGTGCTACGTTTACCAGAAGGTAGGGCGGTAATTTCATCACCTTTATGAAATATGCCAGAAGCGATTGTGCCACAAAAACCTCTAAAATCAAGGTTAGGACGGTTCACATATTGCACAGGGAATCGTGCATCATTAAAGTTATAATCGTTTGCAATTTCGATGGTTTCTAAAGTTTCCATCATCGCCAGACCTTCATACCACGGCATATTGGCACTTTTATTCACTACGTTGTCACCGTCTAAGGCTGACATCGGAATAAAATGCACATCATCTAAATGTAGTGTGGCGATAAAATCAGTGTAATCCTGTTTGATTTTTAAATACGTTTCTTCGCTGTACTCAACCAAATCCATTTTGTTGATGGCAACGATAATATGCTTAATCCCTAATAAGGAGGCGATAAAGCTGTGGCGTTTAGTTTGCGTTTGTACACCGTAACGCGCATCAATCAAAATTACCGCTAAATCACAGGTTGAAGCTCCTGTTGCCATGTTGCGGGTGTATTGCTCATGTCCAGGTGTGTCGGCAATGATGAATTTACGACTGGAGGTTGAGAAATAACGGTAGGCAACATCAATAGTAATGCCTTGTTCACGTTCGGCTTGTAGGCCATCGACTAATAAAGCCAAGTCGATTTTACCTGCACCTGTGGTGCCAGATTTAACACTGTCTGCTTGCACGGCGGCAAGTTGGTCTTCGTAAATCATTTTTGAGTCATGGAGCAAACGACCAATTAAGGTACTTTTGCCGTCATCAACATTGCCACAAGTTAAAAAACGCAATAATTCTTTGCGCTCATGCTGGGCGAGGTAAGCGTTTATATCGGTGCTGATTAAGTCTGATTGATGGGACATTGTTTTTTATTTCCTAAAATTATTCTGTATAGATTTAATTTGTTATATTATTCACTAATAATTAAGTTATGTTTTTTAGCTTCTATTTCGTTCATTACAATAACAGAAGAGAATGGTTCTCCCCATATTTTAATAGTTGATGCGAGTGCTTTTTGAAGAGCATTTTGCAAAGGAGGAAGCCATTCTGTTTTATGTCCATTAATCACCAAGATTAAACGAAAACTTACAGTAGATAAATCAAGCTGTTTAAAATTGTTAGATAAATCAGTTTCAGCAGGTTGATGTCGTTTTAAAAGCATTGCAAAACATAAAGATAAGGTATTACTTAATTTTTCTTTAATATCGTCAATATACTTGTCAAATTCGGGCTGAGTTGTTGGTTGAGGCGAACTTGATTTTGCTTCAACAAGCCAAATAACAGGGGAATGTCCCTCTTTTTGTCGAAGTAATAAAAATTCAGCTATCTGAACCCCTTCTCCTTTTTTAGCACGTTTGTTAATTTGCTCTAAGGTCGTGCTTTTTTCAATATAACAACATAAGCCATCTGTAAATGCACCAAATTGCATTCCTGACTCTTCAATGGTTTCATTTGTTATCATGCTAAAGCGAAACTTACTTCTTGCTGATACAAACGAATTGACTCGTTAATGATTGCGTTATCGGGAATTTCTTCTAATAAATCAGATGAAACCCAATCATTATTTTCTTTAGAAATAACAGGAATCGACATCTTTTGTTCTTGTGCAATTAGACATAATTTCTTGATAACAAAATAAGAATGACTAGCTATAAAAAATTGAATGCCATGTTTAGCAAGGATGGCAATAATATCCAATAATTTAGAAATAGCCTCAGGATGTAATGCCGATTCCAGCTCATCTATAAAAATAATGGAGTTTTCATTTAAATAACCATTGCCTAGTAAAGTATCAAGTATGGCAATTTTTTTAATCCCTTCTGCGGTGACCCCCATTGGAAAACGCTGTTTATCTTTATGAAAATACCAACGCTTATTTACTTCATCAAATTCTATTTTTCCGTTAATCAAATTTGCCAAGAGATTACGTGCTTGGTTAAAATCATCTGAATCTCGTCCTAACTTATCAGAGGGTAAAGAGATATTATGACTAGAAGGAAATGCTTTTGTGGCAGGTATTTTTAAAGCATTTGCTAAATCCATATAAGTACTATCAAAACCAAATCTAAAATTAATTTCTGATTCTAAAATGAAATGGTATATCGATAAAACTTCTTTAGCAGGTAAAAATATTGAATTATCTTGTCGGGGTTCAATATCACTATGTAATGAACGAATAGATCTTTTTGTGTCCCTGCTAAAATCATATTTAAATAATTTATTCTCAAAATCTAAATTAAATGATAAAGAACTATTGGCATTATAATTAACTAAGTTGCCTATGTTTTCAGATTGAAAAGTCCAAAATATCTTATCAACTAATATTTCATTTAAGCTTTGGGGATTCTCGCCGCGCTTATACTCTTCAAGAGTACGCATCGCACTATACAAAGCTTTAAGCAAAAATGACTTGCCACAATCATTATTACCAATAATTAGGTTTATTTTTCCTAAACCTTGCCAATTTAATTGCTCCATAGGTCCAAAATTTTTAAGTTCAACTTGATTAATCATAGCTATAAGTTAAGCGGTATTTGAAAGGTTTTGGAGGGTGTCGTATAGCCTTTTAGTATAAGAGCTACTTTCAACGACCTTATTAGCATCTATTTCACTTAATATTTTAAAAGAATGATTACCTTTGCTATAAACGCCTTTAGTTGTATCTTTAGTCGCTTTTTTTAAGGTGTTGATTAAATCGCGTTTAGATATTTTTTCGATATTGCTATGGCTGGGTAAGGCATTTGCTTTGAAGTCTTTTCCATAATATTGAGCAAGTGCTTGTTTATCTGCCATAAACCATGCTTCCATACATTCAACCATAAAGTGTAAATGTTTTTCTGTCACATTTTTTGGTTTTTGCCATTCAACATGTTGCCAAACGCTAGGATTACTAACAGGTGCTTCACTATCGACTAATAATAGGCAATATTCATTATTTTTACTTTTTTTTAAACCAATGCAAAAATCATCATAAGCATCTTGTCGATTACCACAGGGAATAATTTTGGGAGTAATCTTTAAACCAAGACGTTCAAAAAAATTACTAAAGCCTTTTCGACAGTCTTTGTTTAATCGAGGATGACGAGTTGCTCCACCTTCGACATAGACAGAAACTTTTACCATCTATTGCCTCCAATATGCCCTCTACTCCATAACTCTCCTAACCTATATTTATCTAACCATTCTTTTAAGTCTTCTTTATTTAAACGGTTAACCGATGTTGAGCCTTGTTCTTTATCAAAAACTAATACAGCTTCTGGCATATCGGTTAAATCATCTATTAAATCAGTAGAATGCGTGGTAATAATGATTTGAGTTTTTTGTGCCGCTTCTTTTAATAAATCAACTAATGTTGGCAATATATCAGGATGCAACCCCAGTTCAGGTTCTTCTATACAAATTAATGTCGGTGGTTCTGGGTGTAATAAAATAGCTAACAAAGAAAGATAACGTAGTGTTCCATCCGATAAACGAGTTGCTGGAATAGTAAAACCATTCTCTTCAAAAAATACTTGAACATAACCTCCTTGTACAATCACTTCAAAGTCTTCAATATTCTCATAGAACAACTTTAAAGATTCCAGTAGTTTTCGTTTAACTTCGCTATTTCGACGAAAACTACTCAAGATAAGTCCTAAATTACCAGCATCTTCGTCTAAAAAATCATTGGGTAAATCAGCACGTTGAGGATTGCGAAGAATTGAATTTCGCCCGAATTGCCATTCTCGATAAAAACGTATTTTTTGAAAGCAGCTACTTATATAAGCTATTTCTGGATAGTTATCGGGGTCTTGACGTTGTATTAAAACAGATTGATATGTTTTATTTTCTTGATTTTTCTTTCGCGTATATTTGTAATAAGGATATGAAGATGCTGCTGCGGCATGAAGATAAATTTTCTCAATAGATTCATTAATAACTTCAATTTGATAGCCATCCGCACAAAATTTAAACGTATGTCGAAATGGAGCTAGAGTTTCATCTGTGTTTTCTATAACAGTTTCTATTTTAGCTATGGGATTTTGTTCACCTTTCCATAACCATTCCTGAATACCACCACCACCACGAATCACTTGAGTTAAATCCTTCGGCATCGCTTGCAATAAACTAATCACCTCGATTAAATTAGATTTTCCAGAGCCATTTGCACCAATTAATACATTTAAACCTTCGTTAAACGTAATTTTAGTCTCTGAACCAAAAGATAATAAATTAGTGAGTTTAAGTTCTTTTAGCATGATAAATTAAGCGGCGATGGCATTATTATTTACAACAGAAGTATCAATATGAGCTTGTACAATATCATTTATTAATGGATTTTGTTGTAGCTCTTGGACAATCTCTGACGTTAATTTTTTTTCAAGAAAATTCGATAATTGATCCCTTCGCTTACACTCTAAAAGCTCCATCAATACTTTACATGGCTCATAACTTGAACGTTGCCATAAATCATCACTAATAGGATTATCTAATAATTTATTTAATAACTCTCTCTTATAAAAAAATAAAATTTCCATTTCAGGCTTCATTGGAAACAGCAAAAAAGAATTGTCGAAAGATTTTTTCAAATAGCTATGAATAAACTGGGTGTTTTCAGATATTTTTTCTTCGGAATAAGTATCAGCATCAAAAAAAAATGAAATAGGTAGAGGCGTTAAAGTAAATAAGGTTTGTATAATGGATAAGCCCGAACTATGCCCACTTGCAACAATAATTTTAGTATCTTTCAACAAAGCATCAGGTAACAATTGTTTTAAAACAAACTCATCATTTTTTCCTTCAACAACAAAATATCTTTCAGTCATAACAAATCTCCTCTATCAATAATGGAAAAGCTATAAGTTCCTGATTCAACAGCTTGATGATATTTTTTGACCAACGATTCACAAAAATTTTGATGCTCTAAGCAGTATTCTATCTCATCTTTTTCCCAAGCTAATATAGTTTGAGGCTGAATGAAATTTAATAACATTAATGCAGGATAACTAAAGCCAGACAGACTAAAAATACTTGCAATAGCCGTAGAAGGGCGACGCATTAATTGGCTTCTTAATTTAGAAATCGGTTCAAAATCAATCGCTTTTTGAGTATCTTTACATTCAATCAAACAGGAAAGGTTTCGTGTATAAACAACACCATCAATCTGTTCTATATCATGTTTACCCTCATTAGTAGAAATTGTATCTAAAGGAACACTATAAGGATAACGCACTTCGGCATTTTCCAACTCAAAAGCCCGAATAATTAAATATTCTAAAGCTTTTCCATTCGCCCATTCTGGCGTATCTTTTTCTTTAATTGCCTGCCATAAATCTTGCAATTGCTCCCAATCGTAAGAGCGAATTTTAGCTTGATATTCTAATTCAGTAGCCATGCAATATTAAAAATACCCTTCGCGTTTTTTCTGCTCCATAGACCCTGCTTGGTCATGGTCAATTAAACGCCCTTGACGTTCAGAAGTCGTAGTCAAAAGCATTTCTTGAATAATCTCTGGCAAAGTTGTCGCTGTTGATTCAACCGCCCCCGTCAATGGATAACAACCTAAAGTACGGAAACGTACCATTTTCATTTCGACTTTTTCATTTTCACCAATCGGCATACGATCATCATCCACCATGATTAACATACCGTCTTTATTTACTACAGGGCGTTCTTTAGCAAAATATAACGGGACAATCGGAATATTTTCCATATGGATATATTGCCATATATCTAATTCCGTCCAGTTTGATAAGGGAAAAACACGGATGCTTTCGCCTTTATCTAATTTACCGTTATAAATATCCCATAATTCAGGACGTTGATTTTTAGGATCCCAACCATGATTCTTGTCACGGAAAGAATAAACCCGTTCTTTAGCGCGTGATTTTTCTTCATCACGTCTTGCACCGCCAAACGCCGCATCAAATTGATATTTATTTAAGGCTTGTTTTAAGCCTTCGGTTTTCATCATATCAGTATGTTTTTTACTGCCATGCGTGAAAGGGCCTATGCCTTGGTCTATACCGTCTTGATTAGAATGTACTATTAAGTCTAACCCTAAATCGTTCACTAGTTTGTCACGAAACTCAATCATTTCTTTGAATTTCCAAGTGGTATCAACGTGCATTAATGGGAAGGGCGGCTTTCCAGGGTAAAACGCTTTCATGGTTAAATGCAGCATCACCGCTGAGTCTTTGCCGACTGAATAGAGCATGACAGGCTTGTCAAACTCTGCCGCGACTTCACGGATAATGTGGATACTTTCAGCTTCTAATTGTTTAAGGTGGGTTAATTTATAGTCGGTCATAGAATGTCCGTAGAGAATGGGAGAATGTCACGAAACCCGTCATTTTAATTTGAACGGCTTGTGAATGCTAGAGCGCGATTAAAATAGTTTTACTGGGAAAAGGAGGGAAATGTATGGCGTTTGTTAAAAGAAAAGCCACAAAGCCTGTTTTTATAGGCTTTGTGGCTGATGTACTTGTTAATTATCAATGGTGAATTAGTAAGTGTTCAGTCCCCCCTCTTAAAAAAAGAGGGGTTAGGGGAGATTTTATTAAATAAATCCCCCTCAATCCCCCTTTTCCAAAGGGGGAGGTGAATACTTACGTGAATTATTAACTAATTTCGGTTTCCAGATAGGCTTCCACTTCTTTGTCTATCATAGTTTCATAATGACGTTTTAAAGTGGAGTCAGTTGGCTGAGGAGAGTCGTGTTCGGCTTCAATTATCGAGCGAATGTGAGTCAAGTAATGCCGTTTTAACATGGAGTCTTCTGGAATTTTAGAGATTTTTTCCACGGCAGCATGAATTTGCTTTTTAACGATTCCTCTGGTGGTATGTTGTTTTTGGGCATTATAGCTACATTCCAGATTCTCCAGTGCCGCATGGTCACATAAACATTGCTCTACCTCTTTTTCTATCATGGTGTCGTAATGACGTTTTAAGGCTGAGTCTGTTGGGCGATCCCCATGCAACGCTTCATCCATAGCGCGGACATGGGTTATATAATGCCGTCTTAACATTGAGTCTTCAGGAATATTGGTGGCTTCCTGTGCTTTTTTTACCTCGGCAAACAGTTGTTTTTTAACTTTTCCTTTAAGAGGATGTTGTTTTTCTTCTTGATAAGAGCCTTCGAGTTTTTCAAGCGCGGTATCATCATCTAAGCATTGCTCTACTTCTTTTTCTATCATAGTGTCGTAATGACGCTTTAAAGTAGAGTCTGTTGGACGTGAGTCGTGCAGAGCTTCATCCATCGTGCGTAAATGCGTTAGGTAATGCCTGCGTAACATTGAATCTTCGGGAAGATTTTTATGATGTTCATGCGCTTTTTCGGCTTTTACGGTTTCCTGAGGTTTGCTGTCTACAGCCACGTCTTCAACCACATATGTGACTGTTTGAGGTTCTTCCTGCTGTTCTGCTTCTGCCGCTTTTAGTCGGCTTGCTGCGGCACTTATGGCTTCTTGTTCGAGCGCATGTTCTGCTTTTCCTTTAGCCATCATATTTCTGGCAACGAAAAGAACAACAAATAAAACGGTTAAAACTACGCCAAGTATAACTTCGATTTCAATCATAGCGTTCTCCTGATTTTTAGGCTTTATAGAAGACACTGTTTAGGGGGAATCAAATCACCGTGAGTTCCTGAGCCTTTTATTATAATAATCATCATCTTTTGCTGGATAAGACCTAAAGTTCATCATCTAGCGCAAGTCGGTCATGGGGCTATCCTATCTAATTGTTTATTCATTACAAAGTGTAATGGGCTAATCCTACAACCAGTCGCCACTATTGGCAAATTTGTCTTTCAAAAAACGTCCGTGTGCAATTAAGGCTTCGGCATCTTTGCTATTTATATCGACCACAATTTGCGCCATTTGTTTATCTAAAATATTTAATTGTTCAATTAAAATTTGCTGCGAAGTCTTACCGTTTCGAGTTTTGTGCATACGCGCAAAGGCGGGCGGTAACTCCAGATAAGTCGTTAGCATTTCGGGTAAATAATCAGTGATTGTTTGCTTGACGATATGCAAGTCATATTGACCTTGGTTCATATCTTCTAAATGTGGCAATATGATAATGATATTTTCCTTAATACTAACCACTTTTTGCAGCACTGGTTGTTGTACGCGGCGACGAATTTTTTTAACCAGTGAATTTAATAATTTTTCAAATTCTTTTGCCGATAGTTCTCTTTCTAAAGCTCTATGCGTCTCAGTTAAAGATTGGGTATTAGGTGTTAATA